>JAQBTY010000110.1 GCA_027624735.1 Pseudomonadota bacterium
GCCCATACCCACAGATTCGCATCAAATCCGCCTTATGGGAATCATTCGTTTCGGGCGGAACACTAGCATGAAATTTCGCTTTCGCCTTTTGCCTATTCTCATATTTTGTATGGCTCTTACCGTTTCAGTGAAACTCGGCAGCCTGTGGCAAGGGCTGGACGGGCTGATATTTTCGTCTGTCGCCATTGCCGAGGAAAAGACGGCGAAGAAACCGAAGCAGGACGACACCAAGAGTGGAGTCAGATCGGACCTTGCGGTCACCCCTGATACCGCAAAAAAAATGGCGAAGAAGGCGGATGACGCCAAGAAAGCGATGCCGAAAAGGGAACTGCGTTTTAATCCCCGGCTGGTCACCGATTCCGAATTGGACGTTTTGCAGAAACTGGCCGACAGGCGCACTGAACTCAATCGACGGTCGCAGCAACTGGACACGCGCGAAAAGTTGCTCCAGGCGACAGAGAACCGCATCGAATCGAAAATAACGGCTTTGAAAAAAATACAGGGCACGATTTCTAAGCTATTGAAAAAACACGACGATGAGCAGGAAGCCAAATTGCGGAGCGTCGTGAAAATATACGAAAAAATGAAACCAAAAGATGCCGCCCAAATTTTCGAAGAGCTTGAATCGCAAATTTTACTGGATATTGTTGAGCGCATGCGTGAAGCAAAAACGGCTTCCATCCTCGCCAAAATGACCCCCCTTAAAGCGAAGGCGGTGACCACGGCACTGGCTCATCGGCGGGCTCTGCCAAAGTTGGAAAAGACAAGTATTAACTAAGTCGCCTGCCTTCTTCGCCGCCTGATTAACCCTAACTTAACCCCAAAAAGTCTATCTTTTCGTAGTTTCCTTTTGCCTTAGTTTGGGCGCCCGCCAAACGATCCAACGGAGTTAGTCATGGCCGTCGATAAGAATATGCCCATCCTCATTGTGGATGATTATAAGACCATGCTGAGGATTATCCGCAACCTGTTGAAGCAGATAGGTTTCGAGAATGTAGAAGAAGCGACGGATGGCTCCGAGGCGCTGCAAAAGCTGCGCGACAAAAAATTTGAGCTGGTTATCTCCGACTGGAACATGGAGCCCATGACCGGGATAGAACTCCTCCGCGAAGTACGCAACGACGAGAATCTCAAGAAAATGCCGTTCATCATGGTGACGGCTGAGAGTAAAACCGAAAACGTCGTGATCGCCAAGGAAGCGGGTGTGTCGAACTACATCGTTAAGCCGTTTAACGCTGCCACGCTTAAATCCAAGCTCAACGGTGTGCTGGGCGACTTCTAGAGACTCCCTTGTTTGCGTCCGGGTTTCTATGCGGCATGCCGCAGGATCGAGTGCCTTTTGGGAGTAGTGCATGTCATCGTCACGAGTTGAGCTAACGGCTGAAGAGGAATCCGGTCTGGATCTCGGGTCAGGGATCATAGAGATGAAATCGGGCAAGATCCGCCACGCCGATGCCTCTGAAATTCTCGAAGTCGTACAAACAATCATCAATAGCATGAACCGGGACGTCCCTTCGATCGATGTGGCAGTCCGTGACGACCTTGAAGACCTGGCTTCATACATTCGGCAAACCAAGAACGAGATAATGAATCTCAGCCCGGAGGAGATTTCTGACGAACATTTGTCATCGGCGAGCGTCGAGCTTGATGCCATCGTGAACGCGACGGAAAAGGCCACGAATACCATCATGGAGGCCGCCGAACCGATCGAAAAAATCGGCGACGAAGTCGGTGGTGAGCGCGCGGAAAGAATTCTCGATGCCACGACGCAGATTTACGAGGCGTGTGGGTTCCAGGACATTACCGGACAAAGAATCACTAAAGTCGTCAACGCGATGCAAGAAATCGAGACTAAGATCGATGACCTTATCGGCGTCTTCGGTGACGGCGATGAGAAAGCGCGAGAGGAACGCCGACGCGGACGCGAAACAAGACGCGAGCAAATGAGGCAGGAAGCCATTGCTGAAGGGGATCTGCGCGAAGGACCGCAGTTGCCTGAAGCCGCCGTAAGTCAGGATGACATAGATTCGCTGTTTGATAGTCTTTGAGACTTCGGGAAGGGCGCCATGCTGCGGGAAGAACCGCGTAATCCGCTCCTGATACTGGTTCTCAGCCTATATCTCTTGCTGCTCGCATTTTTTGTCGTTCTCAATACCATCTCCAACGTGGATATCAGCCGGACAAGAGCGGTATCAGGCAGCTTGAACGAGACATTCGCCGCCAATGGCAGGCCGGCCGATAAATCCATAAAGCTGGTTTCCAGCCAGGGAAACCTGCTCGCCGATGCGGCCTTTCTGTCGCGTGTCGGGAATCTTATCAGAACCGAACTGGCCTTTGCGCATGTCGAAGATGTTCTGCCAGGCCGGCTTATGGTGGTAACCATGTCGGCGGATTCACTTTTTATTCCTGGTCGTGAAGCGATTGATCCGTTGCACCGGCCAATTATCGATCGTGTCGCCAAAGCTCTGATTAACCCCTCGCCAGGTGTTCGTTACGACGTCGATATTCTGGTAGGTCACAGCAACACCGATGATCTGGTTCTCGGGCGATCCGCCTTTCTGGCCAATTCGTTCGCAGCGGCCGGGGCGCCTCCCCGCAGCATCGCCGCCGGTATTGAACAGCACTCGCCGGGACAGTTGAAGTTCCTCTTTCACGTCAGGCCGCGCAACGAAGCACGGCTCATTTTTCGGGACGGGGGTGAGCAATGACGATTGTATCGCCGCACCCCGCCCGGACGGGCACCGCACGGTCTAACTGGTTGGTAACCTTCGCGGATCTGATTGCGCTCGTTCTTGCCTTCTTTGTCATGATGTATGCCACACACCGTGTCGAGCAGGGTAATTGGCAGGCAATGGTAAATAGTCTTTCGCAGAGCTTGAACGCCCAGGCCGATGTTCAGGACAAGCCCACCGCGACCCAGAATGTCCGCCTTATACATCGCCCGCAAGCCATGGAGCTTACCTATCTTGAGGCGCTGTTGAGGGGATTGCGGCAAAGCGAACCTTTGCTCTCCAATATCCTGCTGCACCGTCTGGACGATCGGCTGATTATTGCCTTCCCGGGCGACCTGTTGTTCCCTGCGGGCCGGGCCGATCTGGTAGCGGGGGCCGCGCAACGGATCGCGGTGCTGGCGAATATCCTCCTTAATGTGTCCAACCGGATAGATGTCTTTGGCCATACGGACCCTAGTCCCGTAGCCGGCCATGTCTTCGACTCTAACTGGGAGCTTTCGCTTGCGCGGGCGGAAACGGTGGCCTCCATGCTGCAAACAGCCGGTTATCCCCGCAAGCTCGGCGCTTTTGGTCTCGCCGATACCAGGTTTGAGGATCTCGCGGAAATCAAATCGCAAACCCAGAAGCTAAAATTGGCGCGGCGCGTCGACATCGTCGTTCGACCTATTCGGGAACAACCCTGATGGGCCTCCGAATGCCCATGTCCTTATCGGTGCGGGGCATATTTCTGTCGATCATGATGATCGCCGTCGGCGCGGCGGTTTCACCTTCCGCCGCCGCGGACCGGGTTGTGGTGCGCGCTGGAATCCACCAGGATTTCGGACGCCTCGTGTTCGACTGGCCAAAGGCGGTCGGTTTTAGCGCGATTGTGAAAAACCGTTTGCTTACCGTACGCTTTGATCGGGCTGTCGACCCCGTCTTCGGCAATATTCTGCAGGATCTCGATCCATACATAAATAGCGCTAAGATCTCGCCTGATAAACGGACCGTTTTGTTCGGGCTCATCAATCCGTTCACGGTTCGGACGTCAAGCATTGGGAGCCATGCTGTTGTCGATCTGCTCAGATCGGAGGCGCCGTCAAAGCCCAGTGCTCTCGAGAACAGAAACTCCAAATCGGGAAACCCTCGGCTTAAGGAACTAAAAGTTAGTGCGCCGGTTGCGCTGCAGCGGCGTGCCGTCAAGACGGTGAAGGCAAAGCCCGAAGTGTCGCCCGCAAGCCCGGCGGTCATGACAAAATCCGATGGGCAAAGGCTCACAGTAAGAATAGGCCGTCATGCAAGTTACGGGCGGCTCGTCTTCGCGTGGCCGCAAAAGGTCGGCTTCGCGGTGGATCGGCAGGGACAAACGGTCACCATCAAATTTGATGCCGCCGCCGAGTTGGATATTACTAAACTCCGGGGTGACTTGCCCCGGCAAATAAGCGCCGCCGTCTTGCATCCCTCCGACAAGGGGCTGGAACTTGGTCTCATCGTTCCACCCGATGCCCAGCTGCGGTATTTTCACAATGGTACGGATGTTGTTTTTGACGTTGTAACCAAGCATGAGAAGGTTGCGGAAAAAATAATCCAGAAGCCTGTCCGCAAGAAACATAGGAAGAAGAAAGTTCTTCCGGACAGCCATCCGTTCGTTAGCGTTCTTGCCGCCCAGAACGCCGCGGAACTGACCCTTAACTTCAATTGGCGTCAACCGGTGAACGCCGCTGTCTTCCGCCGTAATTCAGCGCTCTGGATTCATTTTGATCAACCCGCGCGTCTCGACATGGGTGTCGTTCAAGCGGTTGGAAATTCCCGCTTCCGAAAGGCGGTGCAGAAAAACCTTGAGGACGCGGTCATCTTCGCCTGCCGATACCGGATAATGTCGGCATTATGGTTCGCCGCGAAGGAACGGTCTGGGTCGTGAAAATCGGTTCCGAGCGTCAGCGGGCCATTCAAAATTTCCCGATAACGGTAGAGACCAAGGCTGGCAAGGGCGTTGCAATGCTGATCAAGGTCGAAGAACCTGGCGCGGTTTCGGTCATACGTGACGACGTAGTTGGCGATGCCATCTATGCGGTTCCGGTTTATCGCACCGGGCGTGGTATGCGCCGGATCCGCCGTTTCCCGGATTTCGAAATTTTACGCAGCCCTCAGGGCTTAGCAGTTCGACCGTTAACCGATTCACTGCGCCTCGAGGCGACGCCGGCCGGCATTCTCGTTACAAAGCCGGGTGGCCTCGACATCTCGCCCGCTGCCGTCGCAATGATCAAACGCAAGCCACATGCGAAGGATGAAACACTTCTCGATCTGGCGGCGTGGCGTGTCGGCCCGGTATCCGATTTTCAAAAAGTTGAACATGCGCTTGTGCGACATGTCACGCAGCCCAAAGGTGTCAGACGTAACGCGGCACGTCTGGGGTTGGCCAGGTTCTATGTTTCGCACGGTATGGGGTCCGAGGCGGTTGGCGTCGTGAACACGCTGCTGACGGACAACCCTCAGCTTCTCCAAGACCCTGGCGTTCGTGCGTTGCGTGGCATTGCCAACTATCTCGTCGGCCACTATGCCGAAGCTGACGCGGATTTATCACATCCCTCCCTTGCGGGCATACGTGAACTGTATCCGTGGCGCGCGGGGATCGCGACAGCGCGAGGTGATTGGGCGGGGGCGTATCGGCTTTTCGTCGATACGGATATTATACTGGAGACGCTGCCTTCAGACTTCGCGGTCAAGCTGGGGCTGTTGGCGGCGGAAGCTTCGTTGTCTTTAGGGGAGAAAGAAATCTCCGAGGCGCGTCTTGCTGCCGTCGAATCGCTGCCGGCCAATGGCGGTCAGCGTGACCAGCTGGCCTATCTGAAAGGACATCTGCTTAAGCTCAAGGGACATACGGCCAAAGCGCTTGAGGCTTGGGAAACGGTGGCGTCCAAAGGCGTCAGGCCAAGCCGCGCCAAGGCCGCCTTTGCAAGGA
Source organism: Pseudomonadota bacterium (assembly GCA_027624735.1). GTDB lineage: Bacteria > Pseudomonadota > Alphaproteobacteria > MPNO01 > UBA2964 > JAQBTY01. The sequence goes on from JAQBTY010000110.1 coordinate 5,674, forward strand.
TTAACACGCTGGTTGAAGCGGGCACGCTCAAAATACCCGAGGCTATCGAGCAGTTAGAGAAGCTTCAGTTTACCTGGCGCAACAGTGTTTTCGAATTCGATCTCCTGAATAAACTGGGGGACCTTCATGCCCAACAGCGCGATCTCCGGTCGGCGTTGGTAACGCTCCGTCAGGCCGTAACCCTTTTCAAGGACATCAAGGGCGCCCAATACCTGACCCAGAGAATGCGCGACATGTTCCGGAAATTCTATCTCGAAGGAGAGGCCGATCGTCTCGAGCCGGTGGTTGCGCTTGGTCTCTACAACGAATTTCGCGAACTAACGCCAACCGGAAGCGACGGCGACAAGATGATCCGCCTTCTGTCAGAGCGGCTGATCAAAGTGGATTTGCTTGAAGACGCAGCCAAACTTCTCGATCATCAAATTCGCTTCCGGTTAAATGGCGAGGAGCGTGCGGTGGCAGGCGCGCGGCTCGCGGAAATATTGCTGCTGGACGCTAAACCCCAGGAAGCTTTGACGGCCCTGGCGGCGAGCGAATACGGAACCATGCGTGCGCCCTTGTCCGAAAAACGGCGCCATCTTGAAGCCGCCGCATTGATGGATTCTCGCCGATATGACGAAGCACTCAAAAATATTGCCGAGGATTTTTCATCGGAATTCGATATGTTGCGCGCCCATATATATTGGCGTGCGGGAAATTGGCAAAAAGCCTCGAGAGTGCTTGCCAGGCTGACAGGTGACCTGGATGCCCAGGAATTGAAAGACCAGGATGCGGACTTGTTGCTGCGTCGTGCTGTCGCGCTCGGGCTCGCGAACGATTTTTCGGGCATGAAGTTCTTACGCGACCGGTTTGGCGCCGCAATGGAAAAATCCAAAGAGGCGGCGTCCTTCAAGGCAGTGGCGGGCGGAAAGTTATTGCAGGCAAATAATTTCTCGGAGCTGGCCAGGCGGACGGGAGAGCTTGATACGTTTCGGGCCTTCATGAAAACCCTGAGCCCTAAACGGGCCGCGCCCAAGCCCGATCAAACCACCGTTTTGAACTGAAGTTCAGGTATCTGACGCCGCTCAAACAGGTCGCCTTCAGCGACCCTTGTTCCCATCGTTGTGTCGTTTTCCCCTGCCACAAGGTGCGTATCCGCCTGGCCGATTGACCGCCGGTTAAATACGTAAGAAACTCAGGCCGCTAGTGGATAGAATCTAACATATGGTACCCATATGTTAGATTCTATCCACTAGCGATTTCACCGAGGCCGAAAACATGAAACCGGCGGTATTTCAGCACGTTGCGCCCACCTCCATTGAGGAGGTGCTGTCGCTTCTAAGGGAACATTCGCCAGACGCCCGTATTCTGGCTGGCGGACAAAGCCTTGTGCCGTTGATGAATTTTCGCCTGAGCTGCCCTTCCATCCTGATCGATCTCAACCACGTTCAGGATCTTGCCTATATTCGCGATGACGGGGAGTCGCTCGCGATCGGCGCCATGACCCGTGAGCGGACGATCGAGAACAGCGATCTTGTGCGCCGCTTCGCTCCCCTGCTTCACGAAGCAACGAGCCATATCGCCCATCTGCCGATCAGGAGCAGGGGCACCATCGGCGGCAGTCTGGCGAACGCCGATCCGGCGGCCGAATATCCCGCTGTCTGTGTGGCGCTGGATTTTGACATGGTGATCCGCAGCGCGCGGGGAGAACGCCGGGTAAGGGCACGTGATTTTTTTCTCGGCCTGCTCACCACCGCGCTCGAACCGGACGAATTGCTGGTTGAAATACTTGTTCCGAAGGCGCCGCCTCGAACCGGTTCCGCTTTTGTCGAGCTGGCGCGACGGCACGGTGACTTCGCCCTGGCGGGGGTGGCAACTCAGATCACCTGTTCCGGCGATGATATTGCCGAGGTCCGCATGGCTGCCTGCGGCGTGGGGCCTGGGCCCATAAGGCTTTCGGCCGCGGAGGATATTATCATGCGGGACGGGTTGACCGACGCGACCGCGAAACGCGCCGCCAAGGCTGCGGCGGAAGAGGTGGATCCGTCCAATGATCTTCATGCCACCGCCTCTTATCGGCGGCATTTGACCGGCATCATGGCATCACGCGCCCTGCTGAGGGCGGGTGAACGCGCCAGGGCCCCTTAATGTCCGAAATCCAGAATCCCGGGCAGAAACCCGAAGCCCGGACAATTGAGCTGACGGTCAATGGTGTGTCGCGGCGGGGAAAGGCCGAGCCCCGTATGCTGCTGGCCGATTTTTTGCGCGAAGAACTCGATCTCACGGGGACCCATGTGGGCTGCGAACATGGCGTTTGCGGCGCCTGTACGATTATCTGCGATGGGACCGCCGTCCGGTCTTGTCTCATGTTCGCGGTACAGGCCGCCGGGGCTGAGCTTGCCACCGTCGAGGGGCTTGCCGATGGCGGGACATTGCATCCCCTGCAACAGCTCTTTTCCGAGCATCGGGCGCTGCAGTGCGGCTTCTGTACGCCGGGGATGCTGATGATCGCCATCGATTTGGTCGCGAACAATGAGTCGCTGACGGAAGATGATATCCGGATCGGGATGTCGGCGGCGCTGTGCCGCTGCACCGGCTATGACGGCATTATCAAGGCGGTTGCGGCCTATGCCGAACAGATCCATGGGAAATCCGCGCACGGAATGGGAGCGGATGTCTAAAACCATACCTTTCTATATCGGCCAATCGGTGCCGCGGCGCGAAGACAGGCGGTTGCTGCTGGGTGAGGGCGCCTTCATTTCGGATAAGAAGCTGGCCGGCATGGTGCATGTGGCCATCGCCCGCAGCCAATACGCCCATGCGACGATCAAATCCGTCGATCTGTCGGCGGCGGCGGCCTCGGAAGGTGTCCTGCTTGCGCTCTGTGGCGCGGATATTAAAGATATCTTGCCGCCCATCAGCGGTATGCAGGTTGCCGCCCCCAAGAAGTGGCGGGATGGCATGGACCCCGATATTCATATTCCGGATCAGACCCTCATCCCCCATGACAAAGTGCGTTATGTCGGGGAACCCTTCGCGCTGGTGGTTGCCGATAACCGCTATCTGGCGGAAGACGCGGTGGAGCTGATCGTTGCGGATCTGGAACCGCTCACGCCGGTGCCAAACGCCGAAGCGGCGCTCCTGGATAACGCACCGCTGGTTCATGACCATCTGGCCGGTAATCTTGCGGCAAGCCTGCACGCCCGGAAAGGCGACGGCGCCGCGGCGCTGGGTGCCGCGCCGCACCGCTTGCGCCGCCGGTTCGATCATCATCGCTACGCCGCCATGCCGATGGAATGCCGCGGCGTGGTCGCCGATTACGATGTCCGGACCGACTCCCTAACCGTCTGGTCGTCGACGCAGGTCGTTCATTGGGTGCGGCGCGAAGTCGCTACCGCGCTTGGCATGCCCGAGGAAAGGGTGCGGGTCATTGCGCCCGATGTTGGCGGCGGATTCGGCGGCAAGGGGCATGTATACCCCGAGGATATTCTGATCGCCTATCTGGCGCGCCGCCTGCGCCGCCCGATCAAATGGATCGAGGACCGGCACGAACATATCCTCAATGCCGCCCATTCGCGCGACTATGTCCTCGATGTGGAGGTCGGTTTCGACGATGACGGCCGCATCCTCGCGGTGAACAATTCCTTCCTGGTGGATTCGGGCGCCTATTCGCCGGTGGGCGCCGCCATCGCCGGCAATTCGGTGGTGCATTTTCTCGGCCCTTACGACATTCCCCATTACGAAGCCGATTGCAAAATGATGCTGACCAATCGGACGCCCAACGCGCCCTACCGCGGCGCGGGCCGTCCGGAAGTGGCCTTCGCCATGGAACGGACAATCGATCTGGTGGCCAATGCGCTCGATCTCGACCCGGCTGAGGTCAGGCTGCGCAACATGATCACGGCGGATCAGATGCCCTATAAGGTCGGGCTGGTCTATCGTGACGGGGTGTCCATCGAATATGACAGCGGCGATTATCCCAAGGCGCTGCGCACCGCGCTCGAAGAACTTGGCGGCCTCGAGGCCTTCCGGGACCGCCAGCGCAAGGCCCTGGCGGAAGGGCGCTATCTCGGGCTGGGGCTGGGCTGCTATGTGGAAGGCACGGGGATTGGCCCGTTCGAGGGCGCCACCGTGAAGATCGATCCAAGTGGCAAAATCGTCGTCGCGGTCGGCGCCTGCCCGCAGGGGCAGGGTCATGAAACCGCCTTTGCCCAGGTCGCCGCCGACATCTGGGGCGTGCCCATCGAGGACGTCTTTGTGTCGGTCGCCGACACGTCGCAGGTCACCATGGGCTACGGCACCATCGCCAGCCGCAGCGCCGTGACCGCGTCGGGCGCGATTCAGGAATCCAGCGACAAGGTGAAGGAAAAGGTGTTTGCCATTGCCGGCAACGTTCTGGAAGCCTCGGAAAGCGATCTCGAACTGCGCGGCGGCAGGATCGGCATCAAGGGTGTGCCGGAAATGTCCATGACCCTGAAGGAGGTCGCCAAGGCGGCTCAGCCGGGCTGGATCCATCAGCGGCCGGAAGGGATAGAGGCCGGGCTCGAGGGCACCGCCTATTATGAACCGCCGACGGTGACCTGGTCCTACGCCGCCAACGCGGCCATCGTCGAGATCGATACCGATACCGGCCAGATCAGGATCGAACGCTATGTGGAGGTTCACGACGCCGGCACGCTGATCAATCCCGCCATGGCCGACGGTCAGGTCAGGGGCGGGCTGGTCCAGGGCCTCGGCGGGGCGCTGTTCGAACAGATATCCTATGACGACCAGGGCCAGCTATTGGTTGGCAGCTTCATGGATTACCTGCTGCCGACCGCGTCCGACGTGCCGCCCATCACGGTGATCCATATGGAAACGCCATCGCCGCTCAACGCCTTCGGCTTCAAGGGCCTGGGCGAGGGCGGCGCCATCGCCCCCCCGGTGGTCATCGCCAACGCGGTCTGTGATGCGCTGAAGCCGTTCAAGGCCGAAATCAACGCCACCCCGGTGCGCTGGGAAACCATCGCCGCCATCCTCGGCCACGATATCGCCAACGAAACGGCGTGATCGCCGCGGACCATTGCTGGTCCGGGACACTGGCGCGACGCAAGGTTATCTCTCATCACAGGCCACGGGCCGGTCTTGGACCGGCCCCTACATTATCGGAATTATTGCAAACGTAGGGGCGGGTCTGACAGTCTGCGCAAAAAGAAATTGAATTGATTGAATCGATTGTGATTCATTGTCTGTCATTCATAGCTTTCGAAGGAGTGGCAGATGTGGACAGTGGAGAACCGTGGTCTTTATGACCGGAGTAGCCTTCGGTATCCGAGCGATCTGACGGATGGGGAATGGGGGCTTGTTGCGCCGCTGATCCCATCGGCGAAGCGGGGCGGTCGCAAACGCACGCATAACATGCGGGAGATGCTGAACGCGATCTTCTACGTTCTGTCGACGGGCTGCCAGTGGCGTGCGCTGCCGAAGGAGTTTCCGCCGGAGAGCACGGTCCGCTGGTATCTGGGGCTGTGGGAATGGGATGGCACGCTGCTGCGGATCCATGACGCGCTTTATACGGAGTTCCGTGTGCTGGAGGGGCGGAATGCGGAGCCGAGCCTCGGTATTATCGACAGCCAGAGCGCGCGGGGCGCCGAAAAGGGGGGGCCCGGGCCGATCCGTCGGGTTATGACGCGGGCAAGAAGGTCAAGGGCCGTAAGCGCCATATCGTCGTAGACACGCTCGGTCTGGTGATCGCTGCGGTGGTGCATCCGGCGAACATTCAGGACCGCCACGGCGCAGCGCCGGTGCTTGAGGCGGCGTACCAACGCCGCCCTACTCTGAGGCGCATTCTCGCCGACGCCGGCTACAAGGGCCGCGCCACTGAGGCCGAGATGGCGGCGATCGGCGACTGGGCGTTTGAGATCGTCGCCAAGACGCCGGGCATCAAGCACTTCGTCGTGCTGCCCAAACGCTGGATTGTCGAACGCAGTTTCGCTTGGATGGGCCGGTGCCGACGGCTGGCAAAAGACTTTGAGAACAAAATACGTTTCGCCCTCGCCTTCCTTCTGCTCGCGATGATCCGCCTCATGCTCAGGAGAATCGCAAGGCACCAATTATAAACAAAAACTTATTGCGCAGACTCTCAGACCCGCCCGTGTCGAGGGTACGCTGCCCAACGCAGACCGAGGGCACGGGGAAAAATTCCTTTTTCGAGGAACGACCCCATGCACAGTAGAAATCGGGAGAAAGTGTGACATAAAAGTGAAATAAAATATTAATTGCGG
>JAQBTY010000111.1 GCA_027624735.1 Pseudomonadota bacterium
TACAAACTTACCGCATCATGCAATGGTTGAATTCGGTGCCGACAAGCCAGTCCGACAGGCTGCTAGGGGCGCGCCAAATCCTCGATCAGACGATCGAGAGCGAAATCCGAGATCTTGTGATCGGCATGGGTCTCGTCTATCAGGATTTCGAACTTCCCGCCGTTGATGGCGGTCGCGGCGTTCTGAACCGCCGCCTCGTACAATCGCCCCTTAACGTTGTTAAAGCAGCATCGGTCATAGCGGTTGAAAACCTGCATCTGCCGGCGATCACGCCGGTCGACACCCAACACGAACATATCGAGATAGCCGGCCGCGTCGAGCATGGGCCGGTAATATTGCGGGCCATGGGTCAAAATGTCTTGCCCCTCGCGGAGGTAGACCGGGTAAACGCCCGCGATCGGGTAGCTGCGCCGGATGCGCTGGTCGAGCGCCGCCACCACGGCGGTCGTGAAACCGCCGGCGGAAAAGCCAATCATATCGACGGAGCGATACTTGTAGCGCCGTTCCGCATAGTTAAGAGCGACGACAGAAGGTTCGACGTGATAACGCATCGGCCGGTCTATCCGGTCGAGGTGGAAATGCAGGTTGGCGGGGGCGGTACCGGGCCGCTCCAGGAATACCGAATTCTCGCCATAGCCCATCAGGTTCAAGGCAATAACCGCATAGCCCTCTTTCAGCAGGCGGTCGATGACGCGTCGATTGTCCCTGTAAGTCCCCGCATAGCCGTGGTGGTAGAGAACCAGCCGGTGGTTTGGGCGGGCAGGATGGAAATGAGCCAGGACGCTACGTATGCGCTGTTCCATACCAACCGTAAGACGGTCGGTGCGGACAAGCGCTCCCCCGATCTTGAAACCCGGCGCCGCCACACCGGCGGTGACCGAGTCCGGCAGTTTCGATTTCGGATAGCCGTCAGCTCCCCATATCGCCCCGATAAGGCGCTGCCGCCTGCCCGCAACGTCGATGGGAGTCTTGATGGTGATCAGCCGGGCGGGATCGGTCTCAAGAAAGCGCGGGTGAACTTTCTCGTAGACATATTCATTGGCTGCCTTGAGCCGTTTGTAGACGACCCGCGTTGGGTCGTAGTGGTGCAGCAGGACTTCAATGAGTACCGCCAGTCCCGCGACGGCAAGGACCACGCCGGCCCAACGTCTTGGGGACCATCGCATTCGGTGGAGGCTTTTCTTTTCCGGGGCTGAAGGAACGATCATGACACGTTGACCGCGCCCGCGATCCTTGTTTCAGGTGTTGCCATCGTGGCTTCCGGGACGACAAAAGCGCCAAATTCCTTCGGAGTTTTCGCTTCGTCGTACCGCGACTGTATTGGCCGCGCTTTTGACACCGATGTTACTCGTCGTCGCTAAAGACTTCTTCCGCGAGTTCCAATCCCCATTGTTCATTATCGCGTATCTTTAGCCAGACAGCCGTAAGAACCATCACGAAAAAGGGCACCTCTTCTTCATCCGAATATTCCGGCATGCACATTTTGATATTGCCATCCGCATCGACGATCAACGCCGCCTCATTCGGTTTTACAACCGTCCCGTGGTCGCTGTGGGCGTCTTGCATGAATCTCCCCTCAATGTATCAGGCAACAATCTGGTATGCAGGTTTCTCTTTCTTGAGCAGCTTGCCGCATGTTTCCACGGCAGTCAAAAACCATGGGAATCCCGGGTCAGTTTCGCCGTTGCGGCGCGGTCCCTTGCGGCGGTAGGCTTGTCCTTCATTGAATGGGCCTGAAACCTGGCGAGGCACCCATATGACGACCACCTTGGACATGGCTATCGTTCCAAGCGGAGCGGCGCTTGGCGCGGAAGTTCGCGGCATCGATCTGTCGACGCCGTTGGACAGCGCAGCGTTTTCGCGAATTGAAGAAGCCTTCAACCGTCATTCGGTCCTCTGTTTTCGCGATCAGAATCTGAATGAGGAACAATTCCTGGCGTTCATGGCGCGCTTTGACAAGGTGGAGAAAGTCCCGATCAGCGATTTTGCCCACCCGGATTATCCCGATATTTTCTTCGTCTCGAACATTCGCGACGGCGAGCGTTCCATAGGTCACGACGATGCGGGCGCGGTCTGGCATACGGATATGTCCTATTCGGAGCGCCCGCCCCTGATATCCGCCCTCCATGCCAGGGAAGTGCCGTTCGAGAACGGCATCGCCAAGGGCGACACCCATTTCGCCAGCACGGCAGCCGCCTATGATTCCCTGTCGGATGCCGACAAACGCCGGATCGATGGTCTGTTCGCCCTTCATGATCTGGGGGGCCGTCGGGCCAACCGGAAGAAAGACCCAAGCAAGAGAACGGATATCAGTCCAGAACTGGAACTGCGCCGCAAGAAGCAGCCGAATGTTCCGCATCCGGTGGTCCGCATCCATCCCGTCACGGGCCGTAAATGCCTCTATGTCACCAAGGGCGAATGTGTCGGGATCGACAATATGGAAGAGGAAGAGGCGCTATCGCTCATCGACCGGCTGGCGCGCCATATTTACCGGCCACCCTACAGACATACCCATAAGTGGCGCGTTGGGGACTTGCTCATGTGGGACAATTGCGCGGTCCAGCACATCGCCACCTTCGATTACAAATGGCCCGAACACCGCCGTCTCATGTGGCGCATCACTGTCGGTGCGGCGCCGACCCATTGATGTATCGCATGGCATTGCCGAGAAATATTACTTGTAGCCCGCGGCCCTGATTTTATCTTCGTCGAAAATCTCGCCCATTTCCGACGGGAGACCCTTGCGGTCCATTTCCTCCAGCCAGATCTTGTGGTGATCTTCCGGCTGGTCGGCATATTCGATCTGGCTGCCGCCTTTCTTGACGGAGGTGTCGTTGCCGGACGTCCATTTCTTCACCTTGGCGGCAAGCATGGGATAGCGCACCGTGCCGAACTGCACGGCCAGATAGCGCGACGGCGTGGGCCCGGTGTTGAAATGCTGATGGAACATCTGTTCCGGCGGGGTCACGATGACGCCGTGGTCCCAGTCGATCCGGACCCGCTCGTCCTCTTTTCCTTCGTACCAGAGGATCGAATAGCCTTCGCCATCGATGGTGAAGACATTGGTGCCGCAGGTGTGGCGATGGGCCTTTTTATAGGTGCCGGTCACGATCTGGGAGGTGTGGCAGCCCATGGTGCTGTCCGACAGGACCCAGCGCAGGCTCGAAGAACCCTTGCCTCTTTCAGCCCAGCTTTTCAGCGTAAAATTGGTGATGTCGGCGACGAAATTGGTTTCCCACTGATGACGGCCGGGACGGATTTCAATCATCTGTCCCTCGCCCTGGAAATAGCCGTTGGGGCCGAGCCGCTCGGAAAACTCCCGCTCCGTATTGAAGATGAAATCCTCGTTCCGGAACAAATTCATCAGGAAAGGAAAATTATGGACGGAGGCAAAGCGCGCCGGTTCGGTGCCGGAGCCGTTGAAATGCTGGTACTTGGCGTTCAGCGGCACGGAGAACAGCGAATTCCGCCCCCATTCGAAGGATTGCTTGTCGCCATTGGGCGTTTCGATCTGGGTGGAGCCGTACCCGTCTATTACATAAACAATTTCTTCGTACAGGTGATGCAGCTCGCGGGATTTCGATCCCGGCGGCAGTTCAAAACAGAAGATAGAATTGAAATCGTCGCGCCCCTTCAGCAGGCAGATCGCGCCGTTCATGCCATAAAGATCCCAGGGTTGCACCTCGAGCTTCGACAGATCCATGCCGAAACCTTCGATGACCGGCACCGGTTGCTGGTCGCACCACGCAAGATAGCTGTCATGCAGAAAAACGGGGTCTTTTGTGTTTGCGGTGTCGACCATGTCGTGGGGTCCCTGATTTCGAGAGTAAATTTTGAGCGGTCTGTTTATAGGAATCTAATGGTACGGGGTCAAACCTCCCTCAGTACGGCGGCGCCTCCAGCGCAGCATAAAACCGCGGTATCAGTCTCCGGCGATACTGCGTTCCATCTGCTCCCGCAGTTCCGCGGTGACCGTGGGTTCTATGCTGAACCACATTTTCCAGGCCGGCGGGCCCTGGTGGAGGAGCATGCCGAGGCCATTGACGGTGCGATTGCCGCGTTCACGGGCGGCGGCAAGGAACGGCGATTCAAGGGGCGTGTAAATAATATCGGCGGCCAGAGCGGATTTTGACAGCTTATCGAGCCGCAAATCGAGCGCGGACTCGCCGACCATCCCCTGGCTGGTAACATTGACAGCCATCGCCACACCGTCGAGGGCGTCGTGACGATCCTCCCATGACACCACCTCGATGGGGCCGCCGAATTCCCCGGCAATGATCCGCGCTTTTTCGCGCGTGCGGTTGACCAACCGAATTTCAGTGGCGCCTTCCTGCAACAGAGCATAGCAAACCGCGCGTCCGCCACCGCCGGCGCCGATAACAACGATGGGTCCCGCATCGGCGCGCCAGCCGGGCTGCTGCTGTTTCAAATTTCCGATGAACCCGAGCCAGTCGTTATTGGTGCCGAACAGCGATCCGTCTTTGCGCACCACCACACAGCTTATGGCGCCGATCTTTTTGGCCACGTCGTCCACTTCGTCGACGATGGTCATCGCATCCAGCTTATGGGGGATCGTCAGGTTACAGCCGGAAAAACCCAGGGGATGCAGCGCCCTCAGCGCCGCTTCCAGAGTACCCGGCCTGATCTCCAGGAAGACATAAGTGCCGGCGAGCCCCTGCTGCGCCATCCAGTAATTGTGCATGAGCGGAGAGCGCGAGTGCATCACCGGCCAGCCCATTACGCCGGCCATCAGAAATCGATCTGGATGTGTCAAAATCAGGGTCCTACAGAAATAACAAAATTATGAAGCCCGGCATAGCGTCTACGGTCTCTGGGCGCCTTCATCGAGTTTGGCGCTGAAATGATCCCAGGTGCGCTTGAACAGGCTTTCGGTCCACAGCTTCTCGCGGCACAGGGCCAATTCGTCCGCCGTGAACGCATAGGGGGTGCCGATCTGGGCCGCCATATATTGGCGTTGCGCGTTTTCTTCCAGATAGTTCATGAGGACGAAGGCGTCAACGATGGTTTTGCCGACGGTGGCGGCGCCATGGGCTTTCATCAAAGCTGCCGGCCGGTCGCCGAGGGTGTCCGTCAGACGCTTGGCCATGACCAAATTGTTGATGGAGTCAGGTGAATCGAGCACCGGCAACGGATAGACCAAAGAGCCCTGCGCATAGACCGGCAAATACGCCACCCCGGCGGTCGAAAGAATGGTGGACCAGTTGGGATGGCAGTGAATAACGGCATCGACATCGGAGCGCGCCTTATAAACGCCGGCATGAAGATGGAATTCCAGCGGCGGCTTGCCGTTGCCTTCGATCACATTGCCGTCGAAATCGATGGTGCAGATATCGTCGACAGTCAATTGGCTGCGCAGGCAATTGCCGATATTGATGAGCATGCGCCCGTCGTCGATGCGGGTGCTCGCATGACCGTTATAATCCATGATCCCGTTCCGCTCGAGCATGCGGATACAGCGTACAAGCCGTTGCTTATGGTCCAATATCTCGCTCATGTCCCGCGTCCTCTCCTGATCGTCACCAATTGACTGCCTCGCGTACCTGGCCGCGCCAGAGCTGCCAGGCGCGCAGGCAGGCGCCCTGGTTCGGCACGTCGGCCAGGCGGCCTTCTTCTTCGTCAAGGGCTGCTATTCTCCCGCCCCCGCTGAGCGCCACGGTCCAGTGCTGAACCCGGGAATTGACTTCGGTATAGACCGCCCGGAACACCGCCATTTGCAGCGTCGGTCCGCAGGCCACGGAGCCGTGCGCGCGCATCAGGGCGATATCCTTGTCGGCCAGACATTCCGCAAAGGCGATGCCTTTCGGGTGGTCGCTCACGAGCATGTCGGTCTTGCCGAATTTCTCGCTGATATCGAACACCGGCACGCCCGCCGCCAGAAAGGCCGCATTATGGAACATCGCCTGAATTTGCGTCTCAACCAGGCCGAAGGGAATAACCGAGGGCGAATGGCTGTGCACGATGGAATTGATATCGGGCCGGGCTTTGTAGATTTCCCCGTGGATAAATCGTTCGAGAAAGCTGCCGCGTCCGTTGGCGTTGCAGGGCTCGCTGTCCAGATTGTACTCAATGATATCGTTAGGCGTTACCAGCGCCGGCGCCATCGACGTCGACATGAAATAGCGGTCAGGGGCATCCGGGTGACGGAGTGAAATATGGCCAAAGGCGTCAACGACGCCCCGTTCCGCCAGGATGCGGCTGGCCGCGGCCAGATCCGCCAAAAATTCAGCTGTGACCGCGCCGCCCGATATAGGATCGTCGCTCATAATATTCCTTCCCCTCGGTGCTATTTGCGGCTTCCATCGGCTTTTTATCCGGTTGCTGAACAAAAGAAGGCGGACTCAGCGGCTTGATTTTCAACTACCGCAGAGGCCGCCCCTTACTGTGGCAATGCTTTCGCGCTATCCCGCGAGCGTCATCTTAAACCGTCGCTCGAATTTTGCCTTCCGCGGCGATCATGTCTTCCTGACAGGCTTCCGCGTAGTTCAGATCAGGGTCCAGAAGGACCGCTATGGACCGGACTTTCATGTGCTCGGGCTCGCGGCCCGGAGGCAGAATCCCCTTGTCGCGCAAATCAACAGCTGCTTTACGCAAACGATTGCGCGTCATGACGATGCCGTAATCGGTCTGGACCAGATTTTCCCTGGTCCGATCGATTATGGGCCCCATGGATTCCTGAAGGCTGCCGTCCTGCATGCCAAAGCCCGCGACACCGGAGAAGGTTTCTCCGCGTTTCTGAGCTTCCCGGTCCATCAGGTAATTATTGTCCTTGTTCTGTACGGGTATGAAGGTGCCGGGGATCACGGCGACATGAATACCCTTTCCGTCCAGGCATGCCTGGCGCTCCTCGGCGGTCAACGCACGGTTGGGATGATAGTCGTAACTCCAGGTCCAGCAGTTCTCATCATTGATGGGGACCCAGAAATGACCGTGTTGAGGATGATCGGCACGTGGCGGAATCATGGTGAAGCACGGCATGACCCATTGGGTCACGCGCCAGTAATACTTATCGTCTTCGGCGTTTCGGCGTGCACCGATATAGAGCCCTCCATCCGAGGGAGAAACATCGAAAAAGGGTCTCAAGTCACCCAGATTATAATTGTTCGCCTTGGCGCCCTTGAACAGCGGGTCCCTTTCAAGCTCTTGCGAATGTAGGAACGACACATGGCTGGAATCGATGCCGCCTTCCAATGCCTGCAGCCAGTTGCACTCCTGATGGCGCTTCGTCGTAACGGTTTGCTCAGGTGCGACGGTGGAGAATTCCCATGCGGGTTCGGGCGGCCGGTTTGCCGGATCCCCCATATGGGTCCACAGGATGTCGCCTACCTTGATCAGCGGATAGGACTGAAGCTTGACCGTTTTGTAATATTCGCTGGTGTCGGGCTCCGAGGGGATGTCGACACAATTACCGTCCACGTCGAATTTCCAGCCATGATACGGGCATCGCAGACCGCACTCCTCGTTCCGGCCGAACCACAGCGATACGCGGCGATGGGCGCAGAATTCCTCGATCAGACCGTAACGTCCTTCGGTGTCGCGAAAGGCGATCATTTTCTCGCCCAACAGCTCGCAGCGAACCGGCGGGCAATCGTTTTCGGAAAGCTCGCTCGCCAGCATGGCCGGGAGCCAATATTGGCGAAACAGTTCGCCCATGGGCGTGCCCTTGTCGGTCTGCGTCAGTAACACGTTTACTTCTTTGCGAAGCATGCTTCCTCTCCTCTCAACGCCTAAATATCCAGCCTTGCCGCCCATACGCATTTTCTGCACAGCGTTTTTTTAGTGCTGCCCGGCGTTGTTCGGCCAAAATTTGTGACAGTGCCGATTTCCGAAAAAGGCTTACGGCATATTCCTGCCAAGCTGGCTGGAGCCAAATCTGTTCTTTTATGACCCACAACTAGAAAATTGATGCCTTTTTGTCAATGGAACGTCGCTTTGAATGTAAGAATGAACGACATTTAAGTATCACTACGTAGCGCCAGAACGCGCCATTGACAGTTGCTTTTTTCCAGGGCGAATGCTTAGGAACATCCGTTCAAACCTTGCTCGCTAGGAGAGAGATCAAATCCATGCCCGTTATCGAACTTGATGGAATTCAAACGCGATATGAAGTTGCGGGTGACGGTCCCGCCATTTTGATGTTTTCGCCGGGCGGCTTCGACGCCCGGATAGAGCAATGGGGGGATCTGGGGGTCTATAAGCGCATCAAGCTGCTTGACCATCTTTCGAAAAAATATATGTGCGTCTTGTTCGACCGGCGTGAAAACGGCCGGTCGGGCGGCCGGGTGGAACGGATCACCTGGGACCATTTCGTGCGCCAAGGCGCCGAACTGCTGGATTGCCTGGCGATTGACAGGGCCCATGTCATGGGCGGTTGCATGGGATGCTGCCCGGTGGCGGCTTTTGGCGTGGCCCATCCGGAACGCACCTTGTCGATGGTGCATTACTGGCCGGTGGGTGGCGCGAAATACCGGATCAACGCACACCAGCGTTTCGCCCGCCATCTGGCGTTCGTCGAGGAAAACGGCCTGCAAGCCGTGGTCGATTTGGTTCTCAGCCATGACAAGAATTTTTCAGCCGATCCGCGCGGCGGACCCTGGGGCCAGCCCATCCGGAACTCCGAACATTTCGCCAGCTACTATGCCGGGCTCGACAAGGCGCGATACCTGCTGACCGTCACCGCCATGGTGCGCGGATTGTTCGATCGCGATACCGCGCCGGGGGCCGAGCCCGAGGATCTCATGAATCTCGATATTCCCAGCCTTATCGTGCCGGGAAATGATGATTTTCATGCAACGTCCGCCGCGCGCTATCTGCACGAATGCCTGAATGGCTCAGAATACTGGGATGTTCCGGTGGACGAACAGACGGAAGAAACCGCGCCGCGGCGGGTTCTCGATTTTCTCAATAGCGTTCCGGCCTAGGCAGGATAGAACCGCGTATCCACAAACAACGGAATGCAATGCCCGCGATGCCTGAAACTGCGCAGGACCGCAACACCCGACGAATGTCACAAAGTCGTCCAGTCGGCCAGGTGGAAATTGGAGGCAATGATCACGGCATAGAGTGCGACGCCGATGCGCGCGTTGCGGATCATCCGGCGCGACGGCAGCCACAGGATCACCATCGCCATTGCGAAATGGGCAACTAATTTGGGGATGAACCAAAATTCTCCCCAGTTCCGCTGGATCGAAGCGATGATGCCGTTCGCTTCCGTATGGCCGACGGCGAGCGAGGCATTGGTCGAGACCACGTCGAACACGCCGACGAAGACGATGAGGGTCGCCAGCAGCAGAACCGTGCCATGATGAGTGTTATCGGCACGGCATCTGGCACTGTAATCCCGTAGTCTCTGTATCCGCTCCAACATGGGGGGATTATTCCCGCCATTGGTTGCCGCTTGGTTTCCCGTCCCGACTATTTTTCAATGAAATTTAGTTAAATCCGTGGAATCGACTGAATCGACCAATTATCCGGATTTCGTCATCGTAGGCGGCACTGCGCTATGGCCACGGAGGAAACGCAGCGGTACGGTCTGCCGAGAAAGGAAATTGTCATGGCAACGCAGAGGCGGGAAATTCCAATTTCGGACGAACTCTGCCGTTTTATTCGGCTCCACGACGGCATGGCGGCAATGAACCGGTCGTGGCTTGAACTCGCCCCGCCTGAAAAACTCGACTGGGTCCCATCGGAGGATGCGATCCATCGCTTCGGCGACGGCCGTACGCCGGTTACCATCCGCAACCTTTTCATCCATGTGGCAGTGGCTGAGAATGTCTGGATCGGCGCCCTCGCGGCGGCATTGGAAAACGACCGTATGCCGTCGCCCTCCAATGAGGCGTTGAGCCGCCGTCTGGCTGCCGGCGATCTCGTGGCGGAAGTTGCCCGCCTGCACGCTGAAACGCTTTCGATCGTGCGGGGACTTACTCAGGCCGACCTTGACAAGAAAATCGTGGCCGCGCGCCGTCGATGGACGGGCATCGAGTTTCTGTGGGGCGTCCATACCCATCGCGCCTTCCACCTCGGCCATCTTGATCTCTATCTTCGTATGAATGACCGTCCGACACCGGAATTTTTTGTCTTCCATCCGGACATCGTCGACTAAGACAAAACGAACCGCCAACAACGGAAGTCAGCAGTCAAACGTCTGAAGCTGAGGGCGAACCGGAAGTAAATTTTCGGTGCCCATTCTTCCGGGTTTAGCCGAGACTGTTGAATAACTCGGATTTTGGCGGCGTTTTTCTGTGTCTGCTTTTAGGAGTAGCGGACATTTTGTCACCGCCTCGGTGTGCTGCCGGGGCGGTTTTGTTTTTTGAGCTATCCGGTTGGGCTTTTGAGCATGGGATCAGGCCATTATGGGTTTCGGCGGCGGTCTGATGACGCGTTTCACCAATCGTTTGATGTTCTGGACCGCGGCGGTCAGCAAGAACTCGTCGCTGGCCCCGGTTAGACCGCGCAGCCTGAGCCGCGTCATGGACAGGCGGCGTTTCGCCTCGCCAAACAACCCCTCGATCTTCTTTCGATCCAGGGCGGATTGCCAATAGGCGTCGGTTTCCATCAAGCTTTGCGCATAGTCGCGCGCTTCCTGGTTGACGTCGCGCTGAACCCGTCGCTCCCGGCCGGTAGTGCAGTGAGGCTTGAGCGGACAGTGGCCGCAGTCGCTGCGCTTGGCGATATATTTGAGTGTTGTGCCGTCATGAGCCGTGCCCGACGTTTTCAGCTCCTTGCCGCCAGGACAGATATAGAGATCGCGGTCGCTATCATAGGTAAACTGGTCACGGGTGTATTTGCCTTTCGCCGCCACTTCGGTTCGGTCCCATACGCAACATCACCGGCGATCCGGTCGGGCTTGAGACCGAAGCGTTGTTCGGTGCGCTCTATCATGGTCTCCGTCGCATCGACCTCCAGGGAGATACGGGTCGGCGTGGCCTCGACATCCATGACGACGGAATTTTCCATATCCATCAGGTAATTCAGACTGTAGCCGAACATCACCTTATGGCGGCCCCGCACCGTCCACGCGGCACAGGGATCGCTCGGCGACAGGGCCTTGGGCTTCTGATCGGGATTGAGGGGAGAGTTTTCGCTCTCAAGCGCCTCGACAAATTCCCTGACCGCCCGGTGCGCCCGCTGTTCCTCCGACCAATCAACCTCGGCGCCCTTGATGCGCGCAAATCGGCTGGCGTCGGCCTCGATCACGCTGGCGTCGACGGCGAACCCTTCGCCGCCCACCAGCCCCGCTTTCATGCAGCCGCAGACGGTTTCTTCGAAGATTTTGCGCAGGATATCGCTGTCACGGAACCGACCGTGACGGTTCACCGAAAAACTCGAATGGTGGGGAACCTTGTCCTCCAAACCCAGACGGCAAAACCACCGGTAGGCCAAGTTCATCTCAACTTCCTGGCACAGCCGACGCTCCGACCGGATCGAATAGCTGTAGCCGACGATCAGCATACGGATCAGTAGTTCGGGATCGAGCGAAGGACATCCCGTATGGCTGTAATAAGGCGCGAGTTCTCCCCGCAGCCAACTCAGATCGAGAACCGCGTCAATCTTACGCAGCAGATGATCGGCCGGGATCCGATCTTCCAGACAGAACTCATAAAAAAGACGGTCCTGCGACCCAACCCGTTCCCCCATCATGGCTAAACTCCATCTCTGAAAGTCACGGAGACAGAATCACACACAGAATCTCAATTCAACTGAGTTCTTCAACAGTCTCGGCCAGAAGCGGACCTTTCGGTCCGAGACGAAAACGTCACAGTTCCGACCATACCGGAAGTGCGAGGCCTGACAGTGTAGAGGCGTTATTAAGCCGAAACGGACTTTCGTCCTCGAT
>JAQBTY010000112.1 GCA_027624735.1 Pseudomonadota bacterium
TCACAACTTCGGACATCATCCAAAGCACAACAGTTCGCGAACCGGTGTCCGGTTCGACGCAACTGCCGTCCGGTTTAATTTCTCGGTTCGGAAGCAAAGCCTCGATTCAGTGTGCCTCCCAGCGATTTGTGCCAATTGGGACAGGAATTTCCTCCTCTCCGTCATGGTCGGCGAAGGCCACTGGTGTCCGGATTAATTTTTGCATTGGGGTTTAAGGGTTTGCATCCGTCCGTGCCGATACCCTCAATTGTCATCCCGGACTTGATCCGGGATCCAGAAAACGGCGGAAAACCTGTCATCCCGGATCAAGTCCGGGATGATGGTGTGTTTGGGGAAAATAAGGTGCGACGATGGCAAACACCGTTCGCGATTTTGCTGTCCCAAAACAGTACATTCCTCTGAACCAGGCGGTTTGCTCCGGTTTTAGGCGCACGGTAAAATTTAAACCGGACAGTAGTGGCCTTCGCCGACCATGACGATGAATGGGGGCAGGATTAAACCGGACAGCATCGGGTTCGACGCGAGTGGTGTCCCGTATATCCTAAGTTTCGGGACACAAATTTGCCCCCGATAGCGACCTTTAGGTCACACCAACCAACTGAGCTTCGATCGCCGCTTCGAAGCCGTCGGGGTCGAACAAATGCGGGCCGATGCCGCATTTCCACGTCACAACGCCGGCGGAATCCAGTACATAAAGACGTTCCGGCATGGCGAAATATTTGCTCTCCGCCTCGTCGGTCATGTTGTCGAGCACCATCGGGAAAGAGAAGTTGAACCTGAGCATGCAGGCGGCCGCGACCTCGGCCCGTTCGTCGTCGGTGGTCGGCTGGGTAAATAGCACCTTGTCATCGAGATTGGCGGGCGATTGGGATCCGTCGGTGGGGTGGGCTTCCTTGATATAGACGCACAGGAAGTGAACCCGGCCGCCGTATTTCTTCGCCATTCCTTCGAGACCCACGGCCTCGCGCCGGAAGGGGGGTCAGGCAAAGGAGCCGAAGATCAGACCTGCCGGTCTGCCGCGTAACGAAGACAACGACAGATTTTCGCCGGTGCGGGCGCCCGCGGCGCTCAACAGCTCAAGGGTAAAATCCGGCGCCACGTCACCGGGCTGAGGTGAATTCCTGTCGGCCTCGAGCCGGCGTTGATACCCCGCCCGCATGCCGTCGCGCGTCCAGCCGCGGAAGTCGAGCTCCGCATCGCTGATACCGTTGATGCGGTCTTCCAGTACTTTTGGCAGTTCGATCGCCATCCGCGGTTCTTCCCCATAAGGTGGTGGATTTGCGAGTATTGGATATCGGCCGCGCCGCCGTCAACGATATTCACCCCGCAGGCGGCGGCGACATATCGGCGGGATCGGTTTCGTGCACGCGCCGCATCATAAAGGTGCCAAGCCCTGCCGCGCAGACCTCGCCGTCTTCGCGCGTGATCTCGCACCGCACCACCGATGTGCGCGCGCCGGCGCGGATGACGTCGGCCACGGCGGTCAGCCTGTCGCCTTTTGCCGGCGCCGTGTAATTCACCTTCAGCTCCAGCGTCGCCATGGGACGCATCCTTGTATCGTAATTGCCGCCACAGGCCGCCGTCGCCATGGAGATATCCACCAGGGCCGCGATGACGCCGCCCTGGACCACGCCGCGCAGATTGCGCATGTCGTCGGTAATGGTCAGCCCCACTACGGCATGGCCGTCTTCCATGACTTCGTAGTCGCAGCCCAGCCATTTGCGAAACCCTTCTTCCGGCATGGTATTTCCCTTCTGTTCCGTTCTGGCGATAATAGCCCGGAATTGCGCTTGGCGCTAAACACGCTAAACACGCTAAACACGCTAAACATAGGCGTTACAAGTGCCGCCAAAATTTTTCGATCGGGGAGAATCCATGTCCGCTAACCTGTCCAACCCCTGGAAACCCACGAGCCGCACTCACAAGCCGGCTGTGCTGGGTCAGCCGCTTGACGATCCCGCGGGCTGGACCCGCGACGATCTGGCGCAAAGCCAAGCCTATCTATACCGCCTGTCCGATGCCGAGGCGGCCGACATTTTCAATGCCGTAAACCGCGTCGAAGACCAGGGTCTGGATATAAAGGACATTACCAAGCAGGATTTTGTGTTGCCGGTATTCGGTCCGGTGCTCGCCGATTTACGGGCCGAAATTATCGGTGGCCGCGGGTTCGTTTTTCTGCGAGGGCTGCCGGCCGCCGGGCGGTCGCGGTATCAGCAGGCGGCCGCCTTCTGGGGGATCGGCAGCCATGTGGGCCGGGCGGTCTCGCAAAACGGCAAGGGACATCTGCTGGGTCACGTCAAGAACCTGGGTGAGGAAATCACCTCGGCCACCGGGCGAGGCTATAATTCCGCGTCGGCGCTGGGCTTTCATTCGGACAGTTGCGACATCTTCGGCCTGTGTGTCCTGCAGACGTCGAAATCCGGCGGCCAGCACCGCATGGCCAGTTCCGTCACTGTCTATAACGAAATGCTAAAACGCCGCCCCGACCTGGTGCGGGAACTCGCGTTTCGCTTCTACCGGTCGCGGCGCGGCGAATTGCCGCCGGGCGAAACCGATCCCTGGACCCGTCAGCCCGTGTTCAGCGTGACCGACGGGTATTTCGCGGCGCGCGGCGCCAGCAGTACGATCGCGCGGTCGCAGGGGATGCCCGGCGTGCCCGATCTGACGCCGGCGCAGAACGAGGCCATCGCGCTTTATGGCGCGCTCGCCGCCGAGTTGGCCATGGATGTGGATTTCGAGCTTGGCGATATTTCCCTGGTGCAGAACTACGTGACGCTGCATTCCCGCACGCGCTACGAAGATTGGCCCGAGGCGGAACGCAAGCGCCACCTGCTGCGGCTCTGGATGAGCTTCGACGGCGCCCGCCCGCTCCATGCCGACATTATTCGCGATCACGACGGGGGTATTCTTGAAGCAGGCACAATTCTTCACGCCCCACTGGAAGCGGCGTGACGAACCTTTTTCCCCTAAAAATACATAAAGGCCTTTTCAACCAAATATAGTGCACTTAACCCGGTCAGACCAATCGACAGGGATACCAGTGTCAGGTACACGGGGTTGGTGCTCGAAAATAGCGCTTTTTTATTGCTGGGGGCATTTTCGAGCATGGTTCGACGGATCCGCCTGTCCGCAACGCGTTGTCTAAACGCCTCCTGTTCCTGGTGCTTCCTTCCGGCTGCCCTTTCACTGCGGACCTGCAGGCCTCCGTCATACATGGTTTTCTCGCGGGTGAAATCCGGCCTTACAAAATCTATACGACGGATTCTTAGCTGTTCGGGTCGGTGAAGTCGTTCAAACCGTTCGGCGGACACATAGGCCGCATCGTAATCTTCAAATACGTCCTTGGCCTTCCACCGACCATCACTGACAACCTGAATTTCAAATATCGACATCGCTGTCTACTCTACCTAATGTGACTGAGCGCTCGCTCCTATCGTGACGAAATTTCCGATCCGTGCCGTTTCGATACCTGAAACTCGGCGCTAATTTCATCGCAAATTGTGATTAAAATATACGGGCCTTACTTTAAAGATGTATTAAAAAAGTCATTATTATCAATTACTTATAAAATTGTTCTAAAATTGTATGTGTTATTGGGAACACAGAAGGACTCTGCCTAACAGATCGATCGGGTCTTCCGATGAGCGTCGTTCGCTCACCGGAAGACCTCTCGGTTAATTCCTGTCAATTATGATTTCGGCATATTCGGCAGCGACCCGCATGGAACCGTCGGTCGCCGAATTGAACCGGTGTACCAGCGCAAGGATATCTGATCGCAGGGCGTCCTGTTGCGAAATCTCCAACGCCTGAAACGCTTTGTGAACTGGCCCGTAATAGGTCCGGAAGAAATCCATGAAATGTTCCGGAGAACGATACCGAAACACAAAATTCTTTATCCGGTAGTCAAGGCTGGACGATACCTCTGCGAATGTTTCTTCTACCCAGTCTTTCTTGCCCCACAACGCGGGCGACAGGACGCCGGCCGGCGGGGCGACGTGGCTACCGAGCGTCTTAAAAAGATTTCCGATAAAGCCGTCAGGGGTCCAGTTCGCGAGCCCGATCCTGCCCTTTGACCGGCAGACCCTAATAAGTTCGCCGGCAACCTGCTGCTGATCCGGTGCGAACATGATTCCGAATGTGGACACCACGGCATCGAAGTCGCCATCCGAATAGGGCAGATTTTCCGCATCCGCGATCTCGAATTTTACATCCAGAGCCTCGGCCTCGCTTCTTTTGCGGCCGCTTGCCAGCAGGCTTTCCACATAGTCGGTAGACACCACATTGCACCACCGTCGGGCAAAGGCGAGGGTGGCATTGCCGTTTCCGGCTGCGACGTCCAAGACTCGGGAATCGGGCGCCAAATCCATGGCTTCGGCGAGAGACTCCCCGACGATCTGCAGCGTGGCGCCGATTTTTGCGTAGTTGCCCGAAGACCAGGCTGCGTTCTGTTTCGATTTGATCGCGGCATAATCGGGTGTGGAAATAACAGAAGCTGTTGCAGTGGCGTTCATAATTAAATCTCCTATAGTCTCATTGAGCAATTCCCTCATCGCGTGATTGCGATGACCCTCGGAATATGGCTGGGTTGGGATTTGATTGCTTGAGCACTGCGGGGGGATAAGGTGGGGATTTACGGGTTATTTTGTGGTCTTTCCGGTGCCGACGCCAATCCGCGCCAAATAGCTCCCTGACAAAGGGCCGTCGCCGGGGGGCCTGTGAAATAAAATGATCTATCGGTTCGGTGAATTTAGCCTGGATTCGGATCGTTTCGAATTGCAGGAAAACGGTGCGGTCCATCATGTTGAGCCGCTGGTTTTCGACATGATTCTGTTTTTGTCGCGAAATCCAGGGCGGGTGATCAGCCGGGACGAGATTATCGAAAACGTCTGGGGCGGACGGATTGTGTCGGAGGCCACCATCTCCGGCTGCGTGAAATCAGTTAGAAAGGCCCTCGGCGACAGCGGCGGCCGACAGACTTATTTGCAGACCGTGCGGGGAAGGGGCTTTCGGTTTGCCGCCGATGTCTCGGCCGAAGCTTCGGAATCCGACGCGGCCAATATGGGGGGTGAATTCGCGGATGGCAGCGACGTGTCTCGTGTCGCCACTCCCTCCGCTCCCGGCGACGGGCTGCCAAAGGGAACCATCAGGACCGAAAAACCCGTGCTGGCGGTGCTGCCTTTCGACAATTTGAGCGCCGATGTCGATGACTATTTCGCCGACGGTCTGACCGAAGACATCATTACCAACCTGTCTCGTTTCCGGGAATTACTGGTTATCGGGCGGACATCATCTTTTCAGTTCCGTGAGCGTAAGGTCGGGCTACCGGAATTCTGCGCGGCTTTGGGCGCCGGATTTGCCGTCATCGGGACGGTCCGCCGCGCCGGCGGCCGCGTTCGAATTACGGCGCAGCTTATCGATGCCGTTACGGGCTTTCATCTATGGGCCGACAGCTATGACCGCGATATGGAAGATATTTTTGCTGTTCAGGACGAGGTCACGCGCACCATCGCGGCAACGCTGGGTGTAAAGATGCAGGATGTGGCGTTGCAGCACGCGCTTCGGAAAGGGCCGGCGGAGTTGGATGCCTATGACTGTGTACTGCGTGCCCGGCGTTACACTGCCCTGCTGAGCGCCGACCTTCATGCGGAGGCGCGCGACCTGCTTGAAAAAGCCATTCTGCTTGACCCAAACAACGCGGACGCCCACGCGCTACTGGCCAATGTATATCTCGCGGAACATCGGTTCGATGCAAATCCGCGCCCGGATCCCATAACGCGTGCTCTGGATATGGCCCAGATCGCGACCCGCCTGGACGGCCAGAATGCCTACGCACGATGTTGGCTCGCCATCGTCCATTTCTTTCGGTGGGAAAACGACAAATTTGAAGCGGAAGCGCGGCGGGCGCTGGACCTAAACCCCAACGACCCTGAAACGCTAGCCGATATCGGGCATTTTCTGGCGTACATGGGGGAGTTTGAACGGGGGGTCGCGCTCTCCAAACGGGCCCAACAGCTGAACCCCCTGCACCCCGGCTGGTATCATTTCAGCTTTGCCCGCTATCACTATGATCGTCGCGAATATGAAGATGTTCTGGCGGACGTCCAACTTATCGGCATGCCCGATTTTTATTGGTCTTACCTTTTGAAGGCCGCAGCCGAAGGACAGTTGGGCCGGCCAGGGGCCGGCGAAACGCTGCAAAAGATTTATGATCTGAAACCCGAGTTTTCAGCACCGGTCGAACTGCGGAAATGGAATACCGCGCCGCAGGATTTCGACCATCTTATGGACGGGCTGCGGCGGGCCGGACTTCAAGAGTAATTAAGAGAGAGTACTGATTACAGCCAGTCGGGCACCGGCAGGTCTTTTTCCCTCAGGAACGCCGGATTGTAGAGCTTGCTCTGGTAGCGCTGGCCGCCGTCGGCGAGGATGGTGACGATGGTGTGGCCGGGGCCGAGCTGTTTCGCGAGCCGGATCGCGCCGGCAATATTGATCCCGCTGGAGCCGCCAAGGCACAGCCCTTCTTCCTTGATCAAATTGAACAGGATGGGCAGCGCTTCGGTGTCGGGTATGCGGAACGCGTCATCGACCCGTGCCTCGGCAACATTGGCGGTCACCCGTTCCTGGCCGATGCCCTCGCTGATGGAGCTGCCTTCGGATTCCAGCTTGCTGAATTTAAAGTAGCTGTACATGGCCGCGCCGTCGGGATCCGCGGCGGCGATGGTGACATCCTTGTTCCGTTCCTTGAGGAATGTGCTGATTCCCGCCAGTGTTCCGCCGGTGCCGATGGCGCAGCTAAAGCCGTCCACCCTGCCTCCGGTCTGGCGCCAGATTTCTGGACCAGTTCCCTCGTAATGGGCCCGGCAGTTGGCCAGATTGTCCCACTGATTGGCCCACAGCGCGCCTTCGGGCGCGGTCCTGGCGAGGTCGGCGGCGGCGCGCTCCGATACATGAACGTAATTGTTGGGATCGCGGTAGGGGACGGCCGGAACCAATCGCAGCTCGGCGCCGGCGAGCCGCAGCATGTCTATTTTCTCCTGGCTCTGGGTGTCGGGCATGACGATTACGGTGCGGTAGCCGCGCGCGTTGCCGCCCAGCGCGAGCCGGATCCCGGTATTGCCGGCAGTCCCTTCGACCACCACGCCGCCGGGCTTCAGCACGCCGCGTTCCTCGGCGTCTCGGATAATAAACAGGGCGGCCCGGTCCTTGACCGATCCGCCGGGGTTGAGAAATTCCGCCTTGCCCAGGATGGTACAGCCGGTCTCCTCCGACGCGCGCCGGAGCCTGATCAACGGTGTGTTGCCGACGGTTGCTGAAAACCCGTCCCGGATGTCCGCGGCGGGTTGGCTTCGGCCGGTGGTGGTTTCTTCCCGTGCTGCTGTCGCGCTCATGGCTCCCTGGTCCCTTTTACATGGTTTTTGTTCTGATCGTTTTAGTGGCCGATTTCCTCCGCGGGGCGGCCGTCCGGCTCGGAATCATCCGCCGCCGGATCGCAACCGGGTTGGGTGTGTGCCTCAAGCTCGGTGAGGCGCGCCCGCAAAGTGGCGATTTCAGCCAGCAGTCCTTCCACCACCTTGGCGACGGGATCGGGCAGATCGGCGTTCGGCGTGCCATAGGCGTGGAATTCCGGTGTTTCCGAGCCAGTCCGCGGCAGCACCGGCCTGGCTGGGATGCCGACCATGGTGACGCCCGCCGGCACGTCCTTCAGCCCCACCGCATTGGCGCCGATGCGGGCCCCGTCATGAACCGTGATCGGCCCCAGCACCTGAGCGCCCGAGCCGATGACCACCTTATTGCCGATTGTTGGGTGGCGCTTGCCGGGTTCCAGCGACGTGCCGCCCAGAGTGACGCCATGATACAGCGTGACGTCTTCGCCAATCTCGGCGGTCTCTCCGATCACCGCCCCCGACCCGTGGTCGATAAAGCAGCGCCGGCCGATGGTCGCACCGGGGTGAATCTCGATATCGGTCAGAAAGCGCCCCAGATGGGAAATGACGCGCGCCAGGGTGATCCAGCCATGCCGCCATACCGCATTAGCCAGACGGTGGAGGACGATTGCATGGAACCCGGGATAGCACAGGACGACCTCGAGTTTCGATCGCGCCGCCGGGTCGCGCTCCATGATAGCGGCGATACTCTCGCGCATATCGGCAAAAAAACCTGTCATCCCCTCGTTCCCAATTCAAAGGCGCCAAATTCATGGCGGCTTTTCCTACCTGATTCCGGGCCCTGTCAGGAACCCCTATCAGTAAGACCACGACCCGGCCACATCGGAGCCGCGATGCGGACCCGGTGCTATATAGCCTTTCTCAAGTCTTAACTGGGTTACGGTGGGCGTCCGGTCAACTGTTGGCTGGTAACGCTGGCTGAAATCGTTGAACGCAATCGTCCAGTCGGCGGCATCCACCCCGTCGGGAATGTCAAAGGAATCGAACCCGCAACGGCGCATGAACAGGAGCTGGTCGCGCAACACCGCGCCGACGGCCCGGATCTCGCCGGCGAAATCATAGCGCGCGCGCAGCAGCCGCGCGTAGGAATAGGCCCGCCCGTCGGTAAATTTCGGGAACTCGAGGCAGATCAGGGTGAAGCGGTGAAGATCATCGGCGATCAGATCAGGCGACTGATCGCTGGCCAGGACGATGCCCAGCTCTCCGTTGCGTCCCACTAGTTCGTCGCGTTCCCGCTGCCAGCGCTCATAGGTGACGATGACGGGGATGCCGGACGGCAACGGGGATTCGTCGTCCATCCGCTGCCAGGGATCGTCGACGATCCGGTCTCGTTTAAGCAGTGCCATAAAGATCCTCCTTGAAGGGCTGGGCGCCAATTCGGCGATAGGTCTCGCCGAATTGCTCGCCGTCCTGTCGCTGTTTCCGATAGGTGGCAATAACCGTATCGACGGCGCCGACGACATCGTCGTAGGAAAAGGCCGGGCCGACGACGGCGCCGATCGCCGCGTTCTCATCAGGGCTGCCGCCAAGCGTGATCTGGTAATATTCCTCGCCCTTGCGGTCGACGCCCAAGAGACCGATGTCGCCCACATGATGATGGCCGCAGGCATTGATGCAGCCGGAAATATTGAGCCGCAGCGCGCCGATATCGGCCTGCCGGTCCGGATCGCTGAAATGAAGGCTCAGGCGTTGCGCCACCGGGATCGAGCGGGCATTGGCGAGGTTGCAGTAATCGAGGCCGGGGCAGGCGATGATGTCGGTGGTGAGACCGATATTCGCGGTCGCCAGCCCGGCCGCATCAAGCCGTTGCCACAGCGCATGCAGATCCGATTGGCGGACATGCGCCAGCACCACGTTCTGCTTATGGGTGATGCGAATTTCATCGGCGCTGTAATCCTCGGCAAGATCGGCGATCACCTCCATCTGCTCGGCGGTGGCGTCACCCGGCGCCTTGCCTTCCGGCTTGAGTGAAATATTGGCGATGGCGTAGCCCGGCTGTTTGTGGCCCGCCACGTTAATTCGGGCCCATCTGTCGAAGTCGCGGTCGGAACGCCTTGACGCTTCGTAAGACGCGTCGCGCGGCGGCAGAACCTCATAGGCGGGAGGCGCAAAATAAGCCCGGATGCGGGAAATTTCTTCGGCCGGAAGATCCAGTTCGCCACCGCGGATGGTTTCCCATTCGCTGTTCACCATGTCCGCGAATTTTTCGGCGCCGGTACTCTGAACCAGGATCTTGATGCGCGCCTTATAGATATTGTCGCGCCGTCCCAGCACGTTGTAGACACGTAAAATCGCTTCCAGATAGGACAGCAGATCCCCTTTTGCGACGAAGTCGCGGATGGTAACACCGATAACCGGGGTGCGCCCCTGACCGCCGCCGACGATAACTTCGAAGCCGACCTCGCCGCGTGCATTGCGGCGCATATGAAGTCCGATGTCGTGAAACCGCACGGCGGCGCGGTCGATCGGGCCACCGGCCAGCGCGATCTTGAACTTGCGCGGCAGAAACGAAAATTCGGGATGAAAGGTCGACCATTGCCGGATGATTTCGGCATAGATACGCGGGTCCTCGATCTCTTCCGCCGCGGCGCCGGCATAGTGATCGGCGGTCACGTTGCGAATGCAGTTGCCGCTGGTCTGGATTGCGTGCATCTCAACACGTGCCAGATCGGCCAGCAGGTCTGGAACCTCATCCAGCCTGGGCCAGTTGTACTGGATGTTCTGCCGGGTCGTGAAATGGCCGTAACCACGGTCATATTTACGGGCGATGTGCGCGAGGGCGCGCATCTGTGTCGATGACAGTGTGCCGTAGGGAATAGCGACCCGCAGCATGTAGGCGTGCAGTTGGCGATACAGCCCGTTCATCAGCCGCAGCGGTTTGAACTGGTCTTCGGTCAGCGCGCCGGAAAGCCGCCGCGCCACCTGGTCTCTGAACTGGTCGACCCGTTCGCGGACCAGGGTGTGATCGAATTCGTCGTAACGATACATGGCACGCTCAGCTTTCAGAAGGTGATGTGTTGAAATGCGTCGGTATGGTGGGGCCGGTCGCCCGAATGCGTTCGCGCTGGCTGACCGGTTCGGGCCCGTCCGCGCCGCCTTCCGCATCCATCAGATACGGATCGACGATGATCCGCCGTTCCACGTCCTGTTCGGCGATGTGCATCAGGCGCTTCTGTTCGGATTCGTCGGTCAGGAACCGCGCCTCCGGCAGCTTGGCCGTCCAGGCATCCCCGGCCGCCAGATAGACCACAATCCCGTCGATCAGAATATTGGCCGTCAGGACCTTGCCTTGCATGATGCTTCCTTCTTTGTCGTTGTATGTCATGACACAGCCGTGACCAGCCGTGACCAGCCGGTTCCCGGCGGTTATATCGGCCTGGGCAACCACCTCGCCGATGAGCAGCAATGCGGGCGATTGGATTCCCTCGCGGCGCACCAGCGCGCCAAGCCCGCCCAGCGTGCCGGTGACGGTGCGCTGGGTCGGAAGGGTGCCGTTTTCGATCACCGCGACCGGTGTCGCCGCCGCCAGCCCGTTTTCGATCAGGCGGGTGGCGATGATTTTGGCCGTGCCGACACCCATATAGATGACCAGCGTGCCGCCGGTTCGCGCCAGCGCCGGCCAGTCATAATCCGGAAAATCGCCGGCCGCGGCGCCGGTGAGATAGGTCACCGACTGGGCGGTGCCGCGGTGAGTCAGGGGAATGCCGGCCGCGGCCGCGCAGCCCGCCGCCGCGGTGATGCCGGGCACGATCGTCACCTCTATGCCACGCTCGGCCAGATAGGCGCGTTCTTCGCCGCCGCGGCCGAAAATAAACGGATCGCCGCCTTTAAGGCGGACCACCTGTTTGCCCAGCCCGGCGTGATGGGCCAGCAGCACATTGATTTCGTCCTGGCTATGGGAGTGCTTGCCGGGCGCCTTGCCGACATAAATCGTTTCCGCGTCGCGCCGCGCATAATCAAGCACGCCGGGCCCGACCAGCCGGTCATGGACGATCACATCGGCGTCCTGCAGAAATTGCAGCGCTTTGAGGGTCAACAGATCGGGATCGCCCGGCCCGGCGCCGACGATGGCGACACGGCCGGCCTGGGCCGGCGCCGTCAGGAACCGGTCGATAGCAGCCGCATCAATGGCGGAAGGCGCACCTTTCCGGGCCAGAAGACTGTCACTGCGCCAATTTCTGAAAAAACCTGTCCAGAACCGGCGGCGCGCGTCGATAGCCGGAATACGGTCACGCACCTGGGCGCGAAGCCGGTCGGCGGCGGTGGCGAGCTGGCCAAGGCTCGCCGGCAGCAACGCTTCTACGGTCGCACGGATCTGACGCGCCAGCACCGGGGCGGCCCC
>JAQBTY010000113.1 GCA_027624735.1 Pseudomonadota bacterium
GGGGGGGGGGGGGGGGGGGGGGGGGGGGGGGGGGGGGGGGCTCGCCAAATGAAAGTAATCTGAACCATTATTCGCTACCCCTTTTCGACGACGATGTTGCCGTACTTGTCCAGCGTCGCTGTCCAGCCCGGCGGTAGCACGGTGGTGGAATCGAATTGCTCGATAATCAGCGGGCCGGTGAGGGGGGCAAAGGTCAGATCATCGCGTGCGTAGACCGGCGCCTCAAAATGCTTGCGGCCGTCGAAGGTAATCTGGCGGCTACTCAGGCTGGGTGGCGGCGCATCGCCGCGCGGGGCAATTTCGGGTAGCGCCTGTTTCGGCACCGGCACGCGAACCCGGACACGGTAGCTGACCAGTTCGATCTCCTGATCGCGGGCCTCATGCCCATGCAGGCTGAGATGCAATTGGTGGAACCGCTCCTCTATCTGGTCGAGTCCCGCGGCGGTCACCGGTGATGTCTCCAGCCCATCCAATGGCGTCCGGATTTCATATCCCTGTCCCGCATAGCGCAGATCCAATTCGCGGATGTAGTCACGATCCTGATCGCCCAGCCCTTCGCCGGCCAGATCGCCCGCCGCCTGATCTTCCAGCGCCTTGAAGCTGGTTTCCGCATGGTCCGGCGGCAGGTCCTTGATATCGCGCACTTCGGACCGGATATAATCATGCACCACGTCGGAGCACAGCAGGCCAAGGGCAGAGAAGGCTCCCGGATTGGGCGGCACCAGCACGCGGCGGATGCCCAGATCATCGGCCACCATCACCGCGTGAACCGGCCCGGCGCCGCCAAACGGCACCAGGGTGAATTCGCTGAGATCGATGACTTTCTTGGCCGCGCCGACGCGGATTTCGTCGGCCATGCGGGCATTGATCAGCCGCCCGATACCGGCCGCCGCTTCGGCGACCGTGAGACCCATGGGGGTCGCGATGGTCTTGTGAATGGCCGCTTCCGCGGCGCTTCTATCGAGGGTGGTTTCGCCGCCCAGCAGGTGGCCGGGGTTCAAGTATCCGCAAACCAGATCGGCATCGGTGATGGTGGGACGCTCGCCGCCCTTGCCGTAACACACCGGACCCGGTTCGGCGCCGGCGCTGTCGGGGCCGACCGACATGAAGTTCGCCGCATTCACCCGTGCGATGGTGCCGCCGCCGGCCGAGATAGTGCTGATATCGAAGGCCGGCACGTCGAGCCGCCGGTCGGCGATATTTCCTTCGGTGACTTCCAGCGGCTTGCCGTTCTGGATAAAGGCGATGTCGCAGCTGGTGCCGCCCATATCCATGGTCACGATATGCGACCAGCCCTGCTGTTCGCCCAGCACATAACCGCTTGCCTGTACCCCGGCCGCGGGTCCTGACAACAAGGTGCGCACCGTCCGTCCGCCGCCGGCCGTAGCGCCCAACGGCATGACGCCGCCATTGGACTGCATCAAAAAGCGGCGCGGCGTGCGAATGTCCGCCTTGTCCAGTCCTTCATCGAGATCGGCGCAATAGCGCGTCAGTACCGGTTCCAGATAGGCGTTGAGCAGGGTCGTCGACATGCGCGGCCATTCGCGGATGCGGGATAAAACGTCTGACGACAGCGAGACGAAGGCGCCCGGCATTTCCTGGCGGATGATGGCCGCCGTGCGCTGTTCATGGGCCGGGTTCATGAAGGAAAAAATGTAGCAGACGGCGAAGGACATCACGCCCTCGTCGCGCAGCGCCATTACCGCGTTGCGAATATCGTCTTCCTGCAGCGGGTCCACCTCATCGCCGGTATAGCCGACGCGGCCCCCGATCTCATGGGTCAGACGTTGCGGCACCAGGGCCTTGGGCCGGCGGAATTTGAGCTCGAACTGGTTGCCTTCGCGGGCCTGGCTCTGGACTTCCTGAATGGCGCGGAAGCCCTTTGTGATCAACAGCCCGATTTTGGCGCCCTTCATTTCCAGCAACGCGTTGGTCGTCACCGTGGTGCCATGGCTGAAAAAATCGATCTCGTCAGGTCCGATGCCACGCGCCAGCAACCGCAAAATCCCATCCAGGACGGCGATGGAGGGGTTCGAGGGCGTGCTCTGCACTTTTTCTATCAGCAGCTCGCCGGTTGCCGGGTTGGCCAGCACAAGATCGGTGTGGGTCCCCCCGACATCGACGCCGAGACGGTATTCAGCCATGGAACCGTCTCCTTAACGGTTGAGGATGTATTGCGAAATCCAGCGGCCCGACGCGGTCAGGGCTTCGTCGCCATCCGAATAACCCTGTAGCTGCACGCCAAGCGGCACGCCCTCGACCGACAGCAGCGGCAGGGAAATTGCCGGCATGCCGATGACCGACGAAGATTCGTTGAAGATGGCGCTGCCCTGATCGATTCCGATGGGTCCCGGACCGGGCGATGACAGGGTGATCATGCCGTCGCACCGGCGCGCCAGCTCGTCATGCATATTGCGCCAATGGGCGCGTTGCACCAGGGCGGCGCGGTATTCCGCCTGGGTCAGCCCGGCGCCTTCCTGGACGCCCGCTTTAAGCCGCGGCGGGATCTTGTCCGCGTCGTAATCGAGATACTGATACATGGGCCAGCGCATTTCGAACCGGTAAAGCTGGCGCCACAATTCGGGTGAATTGTGTGTTTCGCTTTCGTAGGCCTCGATCGCCGGATCGTCCTTGCGCGTGTAGATCTCTATCCCCGCATCGGCGAGCTGGCGGATCATGCCGTGGAATTCTTCTTTGCTGGCCTCATCGGTTGCGTCCCACCCGGCTGTTTCCAGCACGATCATGCGCGCCGGTTTTCGCGGCTCAGGCGGCATGCGGCCGCCATAGAGGCCCGGATGGCCCGGATCGCCGCCGGCATGCTCGGAGATATAGCGCGCCATGATCCACATATCCTCGATGGAGCCGGCCATGACGCCAAGATGGTCAAGACTGTGCGCCGCCGAGTAGCTGCCCTGCCGGTTAAGCGCGCCGAACGTCGCCTTCAAACCGTACACGCCGCAGAAACTCGCGGGCCGGATGGTCGATCCCCGCGCATGGGTGCCGAGCGCGCCCGGGATCATGGCAGCCCCCACCGCCGCGCACGATCCGGCGGATGACCCGCCCGGTGTGCGCCTGGTGTCGAACGGATTGCGCGATTTGCACGGATCGCCGCCGCCCAGCGTCACGGTGACGGTCTTGCCCAGCAGCACCGCGCCGCCCTTGCGCAGATAATAGACCGAGATGGCGTCCCGGATCGGCTGGTTTCCCTTGAACAGCTCGCAATTATATTCGGTCGGCATATCGACGGTTTCGATAAGATCCTTGAGCCCGATGGGCATGCCGTCGACCGGCGACAGGGGCCTGCCTTCGGCATAACGTTTGGTCGACGCGTCCGCCATGGCGCGGGCCGGTTCGGTGTTGCGGTATTCCCAGGCTTTGACCTCCTCATCACAGCGGTCGATCACCTCGAGACAGCGTTCCAGATAGGCGCGCGGCGTATCTTCGCCGGACAGGAATTTTTCCCGCTGATCGTGAAAGCTCAGCAATTTATATGATTTTGGGTCGTACGAACCTATTCCCGTCGCGGGCTCCAGCGCCATCTTTGTCTCCCTGTGTTCTTTTCACTAGACCGAACAACGGTCTACAATCGTCAGGACTTTACAAAAGAACAGGGAGAACGCAAAGCCATGGCCAGTTCAAATTCACTGGAGGGAATGACTGCGCTGATAACCGGCTCGGGCGGCGGCATGGGGCGCAGCCATGCGGTGCTCATGTCGGAACGCGGCGCGGACATCATCGTGCACGACATTAAAGAGGATGGCGCAAACGAAACCGCTG
This sequence comes from Pseudomonadota bacterium, assembly GCA_027624735.1. Lineage (GTDB taxonomy): Bacteria > Pseudomonadota > Alphaproteobacteria > MPNO01 > UBA2964 > JAQBTY01. The sequence goes on from JAQBTY010000113.1 coordinate 3,778, forward strand.
AAATGGTTCAGAAAAACGGCCGCAAGGCGAGTGTGCTGATCGCCGACGTCCGCGACGTGCCGGACTTCACGGCGAAGATAAAGGCGGCCGAAAAAGAACACGGGAAGATCGACATCCTGGTCAATAACGCGGGCGTCAGCGGCAAGCACCGCATGATCGAAGAAATCGATGAAGCCATTTTCGACGAAATGTTCGGCATTCAGGTGCGCGGCGCGTTTTTCGCGACCAAGACCGTTGTCGAAGGCATGAAACAGCGCAAATCGGGCCGTATCATCACCATCTCGTCAATCTATGCCATGGGGGGCAGCGATTTCGCGTGTCATTACAGCGCCGCCAAGGCCGCGCTTTCCGGTTTCACCAAAAGCTGGGCGCGCGAGTTGGCGCCCTATCGCATCCAGGTGAATGCGGTGGCCCCCGGTTTTGTGCTGACCGGCATGACGCAGGGCAGCAACTCCCCCGACATGATCAAGGCGCGCGGCGAGGGCATGCCGCTTGGGCGTCTGACCACGCCCGAGGATATTTCCTATGCCGTCGCCTGGCTGGCCTCGCCGGAGACAGAAATGATCACCGGCCAGGTCATCAGCCCCAATGCCGGCGAAGTGATTGTGGGGTATTAGGGTAGTGGAATTAAGTTCCTTTCACTCGTCATTACCGGGCCCATGGGCGTGAAACGCACTTGGGCCCGGTAATGACGAGAAGAGGAAAAAATGTTTCTGAAGAATTGCTGGTATGTGGCGGCGTGGGATCATGAAGTAACCGGCGAGCCGCTGGCCCGGACTCTGCTGTGCGAACCTGTGGTGCTCTATCGTACCGAGGACGGAACCGCCGTCGCGCTGGAAGACCGCTGCTGCCATCGCGCACTGCCGCTATCCATGGGGAAGGTCGTGGGCGGCCGGCTGCAGTGCGGCTATCACGGGCTCGAATTCGATGCCGGCGGCGCCTGTGTCCGGGTGCCGGGGCAGGCGCATATTCCGCCGGGCGCAATGGTTTGGTCCTATCCGGTCGTGGAACGCTGGAAATATATCTGGATCTGGATGGGCGATGCGGCGCTCGCGGACGAGGCCCTGATCCCCAACTGGTGGTGGTTCGACCATCCCGAGTGGGAACTCGTGAAAGGCAAATATCTGCGGCTCGATTGCAATTATGAGCTGATCACCGACAATCTGCTGGACCTGTCGCACCTGTCCTATGTGCATTTGCAGACGCTGGGCACCACCGACATCACCGAATTTCCGATCAAGACCGAGCGCGAAAAAGACATGATCCGCATGACACGCTGGATCATCGACCGGCCCGCGCCGCCCATGTTCCAGAAGCTGGGAAATTTTTCAGGCACGGTCGATCGCTGGCAGATCGTCGAGACGTTTTCGCCCTGCCATACCCAGATTCTGGCCGGCGCCATCGACACCGGCACGATCGACCCTGCCAAGGGCGAACCGGTGGCCGGCATGCATATCAGAAGCCTCAATGCGCCGACGCCCGAAACCGAAACATCCACCTTCTATTTCTTCGGCCACGCGCGGGATTTCGCGCTCGGCGACGAACAGGTGTCGGCCGATCTGTTCAAGATGGTATCGCAAACCTTCGACGAAGATGTGGTGATCCTGGAGGCGCAGCAGAAGATGCTCGACCGGGAGCCCGACAGGCCTTTGATCGATATCAACGTGGACGCCCCCGGTCTCGCCGCCCGCCAGATGCTGCGCCGCGACATTGAAGCGGAGAGGGGATAGCGCCGGCCCGCGTTAGAACAGGTCGGTGGAAGGCCACGCCCAAGCTCAAGCCAATTTTGTCTGACACTGCCCCCCCGATTGCCAACTGACCTCAAAACAGGCAAAGGTGGTCAATATGGAGTCGGCGGGAACATCGTAAGGGACAATATCTGCTGTTTATTGACTGCCCATGCCACCTATGAAAAAAATGACGCTCAACAAGCTGCTGCGGAGTCAGGGTTTCGGCCCGCGCAGGGTTTGCGAGCAGATGATCGTCGATGGCCGCGTCAGCGTGTCAGGGGAAGTGGTTACCGACTACGGTGCCTCCCTGGAGCCCGAATCGCTATTGATCGAGGTCGATGGCCAGCCCTGGGTCTGCCGCGAGTACATTTATGTCGTGCTGAACAAGCCGGCCGACTATGAGTGCTCCCGCAAGCCCAGCCACCACCCGGGCGTGCTGTCGCTGCTCCCGAGCTTGTTCTCGGCGCGCAATACCCAACCGGTAGGGCGCCTGGATCACGACACGACCGGTATGCTGTTGCTGTCCGATGACGGCACATTCATTCACCGGCAGTCATCACCGAAGCATCACGTGCCCAAGACCTATGAGGCAACTACGCATGAACCGGTCACGCCCGAACTGATCGCAATTCTGCTGTCCGGCGTAAAACTGAAGGACGAACCCAAACCGCTCGCCGCATTGTCCTGTCGTCAACTGGATTCGCACCGCGTTGAGGTCGTGCTCGAGCAGGGCAAGTACCACCAAGTGAAGCGCATGCTGGCCGCTACCGGCCATCACTGCGACGCGTTGGTGCGCACGGCGATCGGAAAACTCAGGCTAGAGCATCTTGATCTGCAGCAAGGCAACTGGTGCTTCCTGAACGACGCACAACTGTCCTTGCTGGCGCCTTCGGCGGTGTCAGAGTAAATTGACTTGAGGCGGGCAATGGCTGTCGGTAGCCTCGGCGGGAAGAGTGTCCATCAATGCTCCATGGTTGCAATGAGCTGGTCCGGGACCAGCCTTGGAGAAAGATCCTCGGATACTGTCCGGTTTAAATTTGTCTACTCGCCGCAGGGCTCGTTTCTACTTGTCCCATTTAAATAAGATTGTCATCCCGGCTCGCGCTTCGCTTGGCCGGGATGACAAATTAGATTAATCCTACAGAGTGATGCGAGCCCGCAAACGTCACTTAAATCTAAACCGGACACCAGTGGCCGTGGCCACGATACCCGTCGTTATGCCGGGTCATGTCTTCTTATGAAATGGAATTTTATTTCAAATTGCCTTCCGTAGTTGGAATCTAATGTCTTATTTTGGACCTGCTTCTACTGTGCATGGGGTTGATCCTCGAAAAAAGCACTTTTTTTGCCTCCCCCTCCCGGTTGCCGCTGCCACGCGGTCGAACCGGCGCATCGGGATCGTGCTGTAGCGTCAGCCGATCGCCTGCCGTACTTGCGGAAACACCTTCTCGCTCAAAAGCGCCATGGTATCGAGGGTCAGGGAGTGCGGCATATCGGCCCACTGGATGGACATGATCAAATGGTTCATGCCGATCTCGCGGTGCAGATTGACGATCTGTTCGGTCACGTCGTCGGGTGAGCCGATGATGAAGCGGTCGCCGGCCAGTTCGTCGAAGGCGGCTGCCAGGTTGCCGTCGCCTTCGGGCATCTGGTCGCCCTGGCCCCACTTGTCGTAGGCGTCGTATTTTTTCTTGATATAGGGTCCGGCGATCCGGAGCGCCTCTTCGCGGGTCTTCGCGACAAAGACCTCGCGCCGCATGGGCAGCTCGTCGGGAAACGGCTTGCCGGCCTCGTCAAGCGCGCGCTTATAGATTTCCATCTGTTCCTTGATGGTGCTGATCTTGTTGTGCGGGTTGATGTACCAGCAATCGCCGAGCCGGGCCGCCCGTTTGATGGCGACATTGGCATTGGCGCCGATCCAGATCGGGGGATGGGGTTTTTGCAAGGGCTTGGGACAGCATGAAGCCTCGATCAGCTCGAAATGAGAGCCCTTCATGGAGACGGTTTCTTCTGTCCAGAGGCGCTTGAGCGCGATCAGATTTTCCTCCAGCCGCTTGCCGCGCTGCTTGACCTCGGCGCCGAAGGCGGCGAATTCGACCTCACGATAACCAAGCGCTACGCCGCAGATCACCCTGCCGTTCGACATGATGTCGATGGTGGCCAGCTGTTCGGCGATATCGAGCGGCTTGTGCAGCGACAGCAGGATGATGCCGGCGTTGAGCCTGACCCGTTTGGTCTCCGCGCTGAGGCGCGCCAGCAGGGGAAATTGCTGGAACGCCTGAAACGGCGCGGTGCTGTAATGCGATGTCTTGGTGATGGAATCGAAGCCGAGCGCTTCGGCCTGGACACATTCCTCGATCAATTCCTCGAAGCAGACGCGGATATCCTGATCCTGGGCATATTGCCCGCGGATGGCGAGGCCGAACTGCATTTTCTTTTCTGTCATGGGTCTCTACTAACTAAGGGGCCACGGGAGTTCGACATAGTACTGGAGCAGGCCGCCCGGGAAATCGAGCACCATGATCCACGACAGCGCGGTGATGAATCCGACGCCGCAGCCGGTCATGGTCAGAATGCGAATCCAGGACGCGTCCGATTGGGCACGCAGGAAGATGATGAAGAATCCTGTTATGGCAAGCCAGAAACCGACCAGCATGACGGCGGCGATGAAGCCGGCGAGCCACATCAAATAGTAGGCGAGGTTGGGCACTCCCTCGCGGCCGGCATGGTCGCCCTCCACTTCATAGTCATAGTTGGCGGCGTGCTCGGTCTTGTTTTTGGCGGTGACATAGAAAAGATAGATGGCGATGGGCAGCATGGTAACGCAGATGCCGACCGGGTAGACCGCGCCCAGGAAAGAATGCTGCACCCCGTCATAGAGTCCCCAGGCGAAAAGAAAGACCACGAACCCGGCGAACATGGCCTGCGGCAGCATATTTTTGGTCTTTGCGATGGTGGCGTCCGCCAGATCGGTTTCCCCGGTGGGTGCGTTGCGGGCGCCGAACCAGACCGAGGCAATGGTCAGGACGAAGATGATGATCACGCCGGTGCGCAGCAGGAAATCCCAGCCATAGAACTGTACCGCCTGGTACAGGTAGGTTTCCGAATTGTCCGCCAGAACGAAGCCAATCAGGAAAGCCGGCCGCGGCCAGCCGAAGCGTTTGAACAGGATACCCAGCAGGCCGACGGTAAACAGGACCATCAGATCACCCAGATCGCGCGTCGCCTGAAAGGCGGCAAAGCAGATCACCATGATCATGAAGGGCGCCAGATAGACGTATTTAATTGTGGTGAGCTTGGCGACGAATTTAGAAATCAGCAAGCACGATCCGGCGCCCAGCACGTTGGCGAGCGCCAGCGACCAGATAATGACGTAGGTCAGGTTCAGCTTGCCCTCGACCATGTTGGGGCCGGGTTCCAGCCCGATAAGCTCCATCCCGCCGAGGAAAACCGCCATACTGCCGGAGCCAGGAATGGCGAACAGAAGGGTGGGGATCAGCCCGCCGCCTTCCTTGGCGTTATTGGCCGATTCGGGCGCCAGCACGCCGCGGATATCGCCCTTGCCGAACTGCGATGAATCCTTGGCGGTCTGTTTGACGTGGCCATAGGCGATCCAGTCGACAACGCTGCCGCCGAGACCCGGCAGCGCGCCGATGATGCAGCCGATGCCGGCGCAACGCGTACAGAGCCAGCGATAGGCCCACATATCCTTGACGCCCTGGATCCAGCCTTTCCCAAGACCGGCGCTGCGCGAAATGGCGCCGCCGCCGCGCAACAAATCGATGATTTCAGGAACCGCGAACATGGCGAGCCCAATGACCACCAGCGGCAGCCCGTCGCCCAGATAGGCGTTATCGAAGGACATGCGGAATTCGCCGGTGGCCGGGGCGACGCCCAGCGCGCCCAGCAACAAACCCAACCCACAGGCCAGGACGCCCTTTGGCAGGCAGTTGCCGGCCAGCACGCCCACCATCGACAGTCCGAGGACGGTCAGCATGAATAACTCGGCCGACGTAAAGAGTAAGATGACGGGACGGGCGACGACGATAAAGAGCGTCAGCACGAGGGCGCCGATGATACCGCCATAGAGCGAGGCCGAAAAAGCCGCGCCAAGGGCTCGCGCCGCTTCGCCCTTCTTGGCCAGCGGAAAACCGTCGAGAACCGTCGCCTGAGATGCGCTTGACCCCGGGATGCCCATCAAGACAGAGGTGAAGGTGTCGGATGTCGGGATGACCGCAACCAGTCCGATAAGCATGGCGAGCGCGGATGTCGCGTCCATCCCATACAGAAACGGCAGCAATAGAGAAAGCCCGACGATGCCGCCAAGGCCCGGGAAGATACCGACGATGAGGCCCATGACCACGCCGCCGAACAGGTACAGCAAATGGGCGCCGCTGGTGATTTCCGTTAATGCAGAAAGAATGGCTTCAAGCATTATCGTGATCCCCCCGTTCCATGATCAGTGACACCCTAACAAGAAAAGGGCGGAGATGCGCAAGCTTCTCCGCCCTTATCACATCAAGTCCCTATCGCGTTATGGTACTTTGTTGTACCGGGTTTTGAGCCAATCCAGCACCCACTGCTTCGCCTTGGGCGGTACCGCGGTGGCCACTTTCTTCAGTGTCTCGGCTTGGGCGCCGACGGCTTGCTCATAATTGCCAAGCGACTTGTTCTTGGCCTCTTCGAAGCCGGGAAGGGTGATCGCCTTGGCGGCTGCAGCGCGCCAGGCGGCCACGATGGGCGCCGGCGTACCTTTTTTTATCACGATCATCTTCTGGGCGGGGAACCCTGCCGCCATGAAGGCTTTCCACGCCGTCCAGGCCGGTCCGCGCGGCGCCTTGCCGTGCATGGACTGATAGACTTCACCCACATGCGGCAAATCCGGGAAGGTCGGGTCGCGCACGACTTTGGCGTTCGCATCCAGCGTGCCCCAGGTCATGAGCGGGATGGCGACGCCTTTCTTGACCAGCGGCATCACCCGTTTGAGGAAGGCGGGCGTGGTTTGATAATCGATCCGCACTTCGCCGCGTTCGAATGAAAGACGCGCAGGACCGCGGCCCTTCATGCCAAACACCGGCTTGACATTGAGCCCGAGGATTTCAAAAGCGAGCAAGGGAACGAGATCGAGCGAGGTCGGTCCCTGTGAGCCGAACTTGAGTTTGTATTTTTGCAGCTTCTTCATGTCGGCGGTGGAATTCACGCCGAGACTTTTATTCACATAGACGACACCGCCAACCGGGGTAGCCAGAATAACCTCCCAGTCCGCGTAATCATATTTGACCCGACGATCGCCCAGCAGGAACGGAAACTGCGTTGATCCCGAGGTGCCGAGAATGGACAACCCATCCGTGGTGCCGCGGCGGGCGAAGTAGTTGGTGCCCTTGGTCGAGCTTGCGCCCGGCATGTTCTTGACGGCAACAACCGGGTTGCCCGGCAGCGCCTTCTGCAGCCAGGGCACATAGAAACGCGCCCAGCGGTTCGATCCGCCACCGGTGCCGTACGGGATGATCCATTCGACGCGCTTGCCGCTGAAATCCACGTCCTGAGCGGCTGCCGGCAGCGATGCCACCATCATGGCGGCAGCGGCAAGGCCGCCAATCGCTATTGTTATTAAGGGTCGTTTTGTCATTGGTAAATTCTCCTCCTGATGCCCCGTGGTGTACATTCTTGCTAAACAAACTTGATTCTTATTCGTTTCCGTTACGCTGCTTTCTCACTTGGAGTCAACAGGTCGGGCACGTAGATGTCGCCGGCAAACAATCGTCGCGCGGTTCGAATAACACCGGCGCTGCCCCGATTAAGCAGGATCGCGAGTGTGCCCGACGAGCACTCTCTTTCGCTCGCCGGTTAATATTTATCCATGTAAAGGATGCATCGGACTCGACAAGGGGACTTGAATCACCTTAGCCTCTCGGTGGTATACAAAATATCGTATGCAAGATTGGCTGGCGTTTTCTTTGGCTGGTTTTGTCTATGTGCGGTTAGGTGGTTTCTTGGGTGATGCCGGGTTGGGCCGTAACAATAAAAAACGACATTAATTCAGACCCGTACTGTTAGCCCACATTACCCAGATGACATCCGAATTCGTGGAAATCGTACCACCGTCCCACCGCCCAGGCAATCGCATCCCTTCCGCGGCCATCCGACAGTC
>JAQBTY010000114.1 GCA_027624735.1 Pseudomonadota bacterium
CCGCGCCACGCTTGACGGAAACTCCATATTTATGACAGCGTAGCTCTACCGGGGTGAGCAATTACAAATTTTGATTCAACTGACGGGTCGGCAGCCGTGAGCTAATTAATTCCTCTACCCTTGGCGGACGCGGACCGATAGCATCGTCGATAATCGTGCGGCGCCCTTGGAGGGACGACCCCATTTCATGAAGAATATTGCCACATGGCTGGACGGCTTGGCGCTTTCACGGTACGCGGACTCGTTCGCGGAAAACCACATCGACGCTGAAATGCTGCTGGCCCTGACCGACGATGATCTCAAGGAACTCGGAATCCTATCCTTGGGCCATCGCAAAAAACTCCTGTCAGCGATTGCGGCTCTGAGCGATGCTCCCGAGACCTCCCCGATACTCGGCCCAGGTGAATACCGCCAGGTCACCGTGATGTTCGCTGACCTTTCCGGTTTCACGTCCCTGTCGGCCTCCCTTGGTGCAGAAGAAACACATCGGCTATTGAACCGTTACTTCGAAGCGCTGGATAAAATCGTTGCCGAGTACGGTGGCCGTGTCGACAAACATATTGGCGACAACGTTATGGCGGTATTCGGCGCTCCGGTTGCGCATAATGACGATCCGGAACGCGCCGTACGGGCCGCCTTCGACATGCACCGGGCGATTAACCACATCGCCGATCAAATCGGGCGGCCGCTGGCCATCCATATAGGAATTGCCAGCGGACGGGTGGTCGCGAGCGGTACCGGCAGCGATACCCATCGCGAATACACTGTCACCGGCGAGGCGGTAAATTTCGCGGCCCGCCTGCAAGATCTGGCGGATTCCAGCGAAACTCTTGTTTCCGAAGCTGTCCAAAGGGCGGTCGCGGATCTGGTTGATTGCGACGATCTGGGTGAAAAACAGCTTAAAGGTTTCGATCATGCGGTCAGCGTGTATCGGCTGCGCTCGCTGTCCAGTTCGAACGGAGGAAAACCCTCGGCTCCTTTATGTGGTCGTGATCATGAAGTGGCGCGTTTTGCCATCATCGCCGCGGACACGTATCGGACTGGAATCGGACAAATAGTGGCCTTGCGTGGCCAGGCGGGTATCGGCAAGACCCGGCTGGTCCAGGAATTCCGTGCCATCGGTAAAACGGCGGGATTTATGGTTCATTCCGGCCAGGTTCTCGATTTCGGTACGGGGCGGGGACCGAGCCACCCAATCCGTGATAGACAGCATTCTCGGACTTTCTTCCGACGCCACAGAAGCGATCCGTGTCGCCGCGGTTGAAACAGCTTGTTCCAACAAACTTGTTTCAACCAACCATCAGGCATTTTTGTATGATTTACTGAGAGTCCCTCATCCGCCTGAATTACGAGCGGCCTTCGAAATCAAGAGCGCCTCCGAACGCGCGGCAGGGATCAAAGACACCCTTGGCGAGTTCCTCCGAAATGCGGCGGCTGAACGGCCACGAATGATTGTGATCGAAGATGTTCATTGGGCGGATCGCGAAATCCTTGCCCAGCTTGCCGCCCTAGCCGACGCCGCCCGGGACTGCAACATTTTGCTCGTCGTCACGTCCCGTATCGAAGGTTACCCGCTGAACGAAGCTTGGCGGCGGCAAAGCAACGATGCTCCCATCACCGCGATCGATCTTGGACCACTCACCCGCGAAGACGCCGTGGCGTTTGCCCGCGCGCTTACCGGTGACGACGACACCATATCGACCGATTTGGTCGAGCGGGCTGACGGACACCCCCTTTTCCTCGAACAGCTGATACGGAATGCCGCGGACGGCGGCAGCGGCGAAATTCCGGCTTCGATCGAAAGTCTGGTTTTGGCCCGCATGGATCGTCTGGATGCCCCCGATCGTCGCGCCATACAAGTCGCTTCTGTTATCGGTCAGCGCTTCGCTGCCGAACCGCTCTCCCATCTTTTGGGAACGAAAACATACGATTGTGGCCCGCTGGTCGCCCACTATCTGGTTCGCCCTGAAGATTTGGATTTTTTGTTCACGCACGCTCTAATTCACGAGGGTATTTATGGCTCCTTGTTGGGTGACCGGCGTCGAGCATTGCATCTGGCGGCGGCTGCCTGGTACGCGGATTCCGATCCCGTGCTTTACGCACAGCATCTGGAACGGGCGGAAGCCCCGGAAGCGGCTATGACCTACAGGCAGGCCGCCGAAGCGCTTGCCACGGATTATCGCTATGAACAGGCGCTCCATCTGGCAGAGAAAGGCATTACGATTGCCGCTGCATCCGCCGAAAAGGCGGCGCTAAATTGTCTTAAGGGTGATCTGCTGTTCAGCCTTGGCTCTACCGATGCGTCGATTGAAACATACCGCGCGGCCCATCAGATTGCCGATACCGATGCCATGCGGTGTAAGGCTCTCATCGGCGTGGCCAATGGATTACGCATTCTCGACAGCTATGACGACGCGCTTACAGCGCTGGATCAGGCGGAAGAATTCGCTGCACGGGCTGCGCTTATCATCGAACGCGCGCGGATCCGAAATCTGCGCGGCAATCTGTGCTTTCCAATGGGGCGTATGGAAGAATGCCGATCCCAGCACGCCATGGCGCTCGACGATGCCCGCGAGGCAAATTTGCCGGAGATCGAGGCGCTGGCGCTGAGCGGATTGGGCGACGCGGATTATGCAAGGGGTCACATGGTCAGCGCCTATGGCCATTTCCGTGATTGCATCGCGCTGTGCCAAACCCATGGGTTTGTGCGCATCGAGATCGCGAATCTGTCGATGAATGCGAATTCGCGGCGATTTCTGAACGAGCTGTCAGACTCCATCGGGACCGCGCGGCAAGCCGTCGAGGCTGCCGAGAAATACGGCCAGCTTCGTGCCGAAATGATTGCCCGCCGTGTGCTGAGCGATCTTTATTTTGACGCCGGGGATCTCTTCGCCATGAGCGAAAACCTCGATCGCTCGGCGGCGCTTGCGCAGCAGCTCGGCGCCAAGCGCTTCGAATTCATGATTCTGTTGCTACGTGTGCATGAGATGGAGGCATCGGGCAACAGAGCGGCCGCGCTGGATCTGGCGACAGAAGCGCTTGCCAGGGACGATTCAAGCGGCGTCGGTTATGTCCGGCCCGGACTGCACGGCGCCATCGCTCTGGCCAGCGATGACCCCGTTCAACAATCAGAAGCGTTGCGCCAAGGAGAAATGCTGCTCGCCACATACAGTGTCTGCCACAACTACCACTGGTTCTATCGCGATGCGATGGATGTGTCGCTCCCCGCGAGAAATTGGGATGAAGCGCGCCGTTTCGCCGCCGCCTATGGCGCCTATATGGCCGATGAGCCATCGCCCTGGTCCGAATTTTTTATTGGCCGATGTCTGGCGCTCGCGGATTTTGGCGCTGGCGAAAGCGGACACGATCTAAAATCCCGTCTGGATACTCTCTGCGGCGAAGCCAGAAAGGTCGGTTTCAAGCAGGCGCTCCCCGCGTTGGAGGATGCCAGCAACAGAACTACCTATTACTAGCGCCGTCCCGTATCGCCTGCCAGATCCGCAGCGGCGTTGCCGGCATTTCCACGTCGCGGACGCCGTATTCTTTTAACGCGTCGACAACCGCGTTGAGGATGGCGCCCGGTGCTGGCGTAGTGCCGGCTTCGCCGCCCGAGCGGATGCCGAGCGGATTCATGGGGGTCAGGACTTCGTGGCATTCGGTGGTGAAGTAGGGCATGTCGGCGGCGCGGGGCAGGCAGTAATCCATCAAGGTGGCGGTCAGCGGCTGGGCGGTCTTCGGATCGAACACGAAATCCTCGAACAGGGCCTGGCCGGCGCCCTGGGCGATGCCGCCCTGGATCTGTCCGTCGACGATGATCGGGTTGATGACACGCCCCACATCATCGACGCAGCCATAGCGGTCGAGGCTGAGCGCGCCGGTTTCGGGATCGATCTCGACCTCGCAGATGTGGGTGCCATAGGGAAAGGCCGGGGTGTGCATGACGTTCTCCGCTTCCGACGCGAGCCCGCCCTGGAGGTCTGCTGGCAGATCGGTGCGTTGCTCGATTGCCGCGGCCAGCTCGAACATGCCGATGGAACGGTCGGTTCCCTTGATGGTGAAGGCGCCGTCGGCGAAATCGATGTCCGACGCGGCCGCTTCCAGTACGTGGCCGGCAAGGCGTTTGCCTTTTTCGATCAGGATATCGCTGGCCATGACGATCACCGTGCCGGCCATGCGCATGGAGCGGCCCGAGTGCGAGCCGCCGCCGACCGAGACGAAGGCGGTATCGCCCTGTTTCAGCCTGACCGTGTCGAACGGTACGCCGAGCCATTCCGCGGCAACCTGACAGAAGCTGGTTTCGTGCCCCTGGCCGCTCGATTGGGTGCCGATAACAACCTCCACTGTCTCGTTGCCGGAGACGACGATTTCGGCCCGTTCGCGAGGCGCACCGGACGAGCTTTCGATATAGCTGGAAATCCCCAGGCCCCGTTTGAACCCACGCGCTTCGGACGCTGCCTTGCGGCCGGCGAAACCATCCCAATCAGTGATCTTGAGCGCCCGGTCGAGCGCATGATGGTACTCACCGCTGTCGTAGGTCATGCCCAGCGGATTGGCGAAGGGCATGGCCTCCGTGCTCACCAGGTTACGCCGCCGGATCTCGATCCGGTCCATGCCAATCTCGGCGGCCGCGGTATCGACGAGGCGCTCCAGCGCGTAAAGCACTTCGGGACGTCCGGCGCTGCGGTAGGGGTTGGTCGGCACGGTGTGGCTGAACACGCCCCGCGCCCGCACGCAGGCATAGGGAATGGCATAGCCGCCGGTGACGATCTCCGCCCCCTTCGAAAGCGGCGTGAAGGACAGCGTATAGGCGCCGATATTGGAAATATTATCGGCCCGCAGGGCGAGGAATTTCCCATCCTTATCGATCGCCAGCTCCAGGCTGGTGAGCAGATCGCGGCCCTGAAAATCCGTGAGAAAGCATTCTGTCCGGTCGGTCGTGTTTTTCACCGGCCGTCCCAGGCGCCGCGCCGCCCACATGACCAGCGGATATTCTGGAAAAAGACGGTTGCGGGTGCCGAAATTGCCGCCCACATCCTTGGTCACGACCCTGATCTGCTCGGTGGAAACACCGAACATCTTGATCAGCTCGACCTGATAGCGCACCGCACCGCCGCCGCCGGCCATCAATGTATAACGGCCGCTGGCCGGGTCGAAGGCGCCTACGCCGGCGCGGGGTTCCATGGGAACGCCGGTATTACGCGCAATGCGGAACTTCATACGGGTGATGTGATGGGCGGCTTCAAAAGCCCGATCGGTCGCCGCGCAGTCACCGAAGGTCGTGTCGAGACAGACATTGCTGTCGATTTCATCCCAAACCCTGGGTGCGCCATCGACGACGGCGTCTTCCGTCAGGGCTACGGCGGGAAGGGGTTGATACTCGACAGTGACCAGTTCGGCCGCTTCGCGGGCCAGAGCCGCTGTTTCGGCGACAACCATTGCCACCGCTTCCCCGGCAAAGCGCGGCCGATCCGGCGCCATGGGATAGTTCCGCCCGACAAAGACTTTCGACCATTTTTCCTTATTCATGCCGAGACCGTCGCTGCCGGACGGGATGGGACTGTGCGGGATGGGTGCGTGGCCGTCGGCAACCCAATCGGCCCCGGTTAGAACAGCCAGAACCCCCGGCATCGCAAGCGCCGCCGCGCCCTCGATCTTTACAATACGCGCATGGGCGTGGGGCGACCGGACAAAGGCGGCATAGGCCTGGCCCTCCATGTTGACATCGTCGCTATATTCGCCGCGCCCGGTCAGCAGACGCATATCTTCATTGCGGAGAATCGGTTGGCCGATTTGTTTGTCCATCATCCCTGCGCTTTTTATGGTTGTAGGGGCTTAAAAGCCTGCTAAGCGGCGCCCAGCTTTGAACCGATCTTCAAGCCGTTCCGTGAAACAAAATCCCCGGCGGGAATTTTGTCGCGGCTTTCATAACGGACCCGCTTGACGATTATGCCACCGCCAGCAGCCGCGACAGAAACGCCGTCGTCCGAAATAGCAACAATTTCCCCCGGCGCGCCCTTGATGCTGTCGGACCTTGCCGCGTCGAAAATCTCCAGCGCTTTGCCATCATGGGTGGTCCATGCGCCAGGTGACGGGTTGGCGCCACGGATCAGATTGTAGACCTCGGCCGCCGGTTTGCTCCAGTCGATTTCCGCATTCTCTTTTTTGCACCAGGATTCGTATGTCTTCTTCGCGTGATCCTGCCCGATCTTCGGCGCCTTGCCGTCGCGCACCAGATCGACCGCTTCCAGCATGGCGGCGACCCCCATGGGAAACAGCTTGTCGAAATATATCGAGCCCAGCGTGTCGTCGGGTCCAATCTCGACGGTCTTCTGCAGCAGGATCGGACCTTCATCGAGCCCGTCATCGGGCCAGAAGATGGAAAGCCCGGTTTCCTTGCGTCCCATGATGATCGGCCAGTTGATGGAACTCGGCCCGCGATGCAGCGGCAGCAGGGACGGGTGATACTGGATTGTGCCGTGGGTCGGTACGTCGAGGAAACTCGACGGACAGAACTTCGTGACAAAGGCCATGACGCCGAGATCCGGTTTCAGCGCTTTCAGTTCTTCCACGGCTTCATCCGTCTTGAAACTCTTGGGTTGGTACAGAGGCAAATCATGATCGCGCGCCGCCTGGGTGAGGGGATCGACCCGCCCGTCCTTATCGGCCGGGCAATAGACGGCGATAACGTCCTCCCCGCGCTCGATCAGCGCATCCAGGACCGCCTTACCAAAGGCCTGCTGGCCGTTGACGATAATCCTCATCCCTTGATCTCCATGAATGTTCTTAAATTAAGTCGCTGATTTTGGCCGCCATGATGAAATCGTTTTCATGCAGCCCCTGTATCTTATGGGTGAAAAGCACGATATCGGCATACCCCCAGCCAAAACTGATATCCGGATGATGGCCTTCTTCCTCGGCTACCGCACCGACCTTATTGACGAACGCGAGCGCGGCCACAAAGTCGTCGAAGGCGAATTTCCGGTACAACCGATCGCTGGTGTCATTCAGTTCCCAGCCCGGAACCTGATCGAGAAAACCACTGGCTTCCTCGGGCGTCAAAGGCGGGATGCCGCCCTGGCACGGAACGCAGGTTTTTTGTGTAAGGCTCATCGATGTAGCTCCCTCTGAATAGTCGCCGGGAAGAATAGCGCGTCAGTTTGCTCCGCGCCAAGTCGGCATTGAAACTAAGTCCCCATCAACCGGATGCTTGCCTGTGGCACGAAGGCGGTTCAAACTTCGCCCAACGGATAAACAGAACCAATGGAGGATCGCCATGCCGCAGGATGCAGCGCCCGCAAAAGTCTTTCTCGATTACACCCAGGAAGAACTCGACTGGCAGTACGATCACAGCAAACGCTTCGCCGACACGGGAATTTTTCAAACCCAGCGGGGCGAGGCGGCCAAAGCGGCCAGAGCGAAGGTCAAAGGGCTGATTGACGTGCCCTATGGCGATCATAAGGATGAAATCCTCGATATCTTTCCCGCGGAAGGCGACGGCAAGGCGCCTGTCCTCATGTTTTACCATGGCGGTGCCTGGACCCGGGGCAGCAAGAACGGCTACAGCTTCCCCGCGGCGGAACTTGTGCCACGCGGTATTGCACTTGTAGCAACGGAATTTACCAAGGTGCCCGAAGGTACCCTTGGCAATCAGGTGCGCCAGACACGCGATGCGACGGCCTGGATTTACAACAACGCCGACAAATATGGCATCGACCGCGACCGGATTTTTATCGCCGGCCATTCATCGGGCGGGCACATGTGCGGCATGGTGCTGGTGACCGACTGGCAAAAGCTGTATGGCCTGCCCAACAATCTGGTGAAAGGCGCCATCGCCATCAGCGGCATGTACGATCTGGAGGCGGTCTATCTCAGCTATCGCAACAAGTATCTTAGCCTTACAGAAGAGAGTTGGCGGGAAAACAGTTCGATCTTTCACATACCGAAAGAATCCGCCGCGCCGTTGCTTATCGGCTGTTCCGAACACGATACCGCCGAATTCCATCGCCAGCCCGAAGAATTCCTCAAGGCCTGGCGGGCGGCGGGACATGAGGGCGAATTCATCGAGCTCATGGACCGGCATCACTTCACCGGCAGCATGTGCTTTGGCGAAGCCGACCACGCGCTATTCCAGAAGATGATCAAGATGATCGGGGTATAGCGGAAGCTATATACCTATATCTCACGCCGGTTGCGGTGATGCCGTGCCGTCGGTGACCAACAAATCGTCGTCGGCGTCGGGGCCGGCCTCCTGCTGGCGCTGCCACATGGCCGCATATAGCCCGTCATGGCCGAGCAACGCATCGTGCCGGCCGCGTTCGGCGATGGTGCCATTGTCGAGCACGATAATTTCGTCGGCATCCACAACCGTCGACAGGCGGTGGGCGATCACCAGTGTCGTCCGGTTGGCCGAGACCTCCTTCAGGGATTTTTGAATTTCGCGCTCCGTTCTGGTGTCGAGCGCGGAGGTTGCTTCATCGAAGATCAGGATGGCGGGACTTTTCAGGATCGTGCGGGCAATGGCGACGCGTTGTTTCTCACCGCCCGACAGTTTCAACCCCCGTTCGCCAACCGTCGTCTGATACCCGTCCGGCATTCGAACGATGAAATCATGCACCGAGGCCATCCGCGCCGCCTCTTCGATCTCGGATGGCGTTGCGTCGGGGCGGCCATAGGCGATGTTGTAATAGATCGTGTCATTGAACAGGACCGTGTCCTGCGGAACGATCCCGGTCGCCGCGCGGACGCTCTGCTGGGTTACCTGCCGGATATCCTGACCGTCGATTTTTATCTGGCCACCGGTTACGTCGTAGAAACGGAACATGAGGCGCGCGATGGTCGATTTGCCGGCGCCGCTCGGTCCAACGATCGCCACCGTCTTTCCGGCCGGCACCGTGAAGGACACGTCCTTCAGGATTTCGCGTCTTGGATCATAGGCGAAAGAAACATGATCGAAGACGATTTCGGCCTGGCGCGTCACAAGATCGGGCGCCCCCGGCGGATCGGCGATCTCGCGTTCGGTTCGCAGCAGGCTGAACATGGCCTCCATGTCGATCAGGGATTGCCTGATTTCCCGATAGACAAAACCGAGAAAATTGAGCGGCAGGAACAGCTGGATCAGGTACATGTTGACCATGGTGAAGTCACCGATGGTCAAGCGGCCCCCCACGACGCCGGTTCCCGCCAGAATCAGCATGAGCGTCAAGCCGGTCCCGATGATAAAGGACTGCCCGACATTGACGTAAGCCAGGGTGGTTTTGCTCCGGATAGCGGCCCGCTCGAACCGTTCCATGGACATGTCAAAGCGGCGGACTTCATGATCCTCGTTGCCGAAATATTTGACGGTTTCATAGTTCAGCAGGCTGTCGATGGCGCGCGTGTTCGCCTGACTGTCGGTCTCATTCATCTCGCGGCGAAATTTCAGCCGCCATTCCGTCATCATGATGGTGAAGGTGATGTAGCTGGTGACCGTGACAAAAGTCACCAACGCAAACCAGATGTTGAAAAATCCCCACAGAAGGCCGCAAACCAGAATAATTTCCAGCATCGTCGGCAGAATATTGAACAGCATGAAATTGAGCAGGAAATCGATGCCTCTCGTGCCGCGTTCAATCGATCGGGACAGGCCGCCGGTTTGCCGGTCGAGGTGATAGCGCAGCGCGAGATTATGAAGATGACGAAAGGTCTGCAGCGCCACTGTCCGGATGGCCCGCTGACCGACCTTGGCGAATACAGCGTCGCGAAGCTCGGCAAAGGCAATCGACAGGATACGGACAACGCCAAATGCGATCAATAGGCCGAGGGGCAGGGCGACAGCCACACCGGCTACGCCGTTAAGATGGTCCACCGCCTGCTTAAGCAAAATCGGCGCGTAGACATTGGCAAATTTGGCAAACGCCAGAAGGATCAGCGCGATGACGACGCGCGTTTTCATTTCCAACTGGCCGGCAGGCCATAGGTAATGGGACAGCGTTTTCAGAGTCTGCCACTCGAACCCGGGCTCAAGCGGTTTTTCCGGTCTTGGATCGGTATCGGTTCTTCTGGGACTTCGTGCCATTGCAACGAACGATATAGGGGGTATTGCAGGCGCGGACCAGCCCCGACTTTTGAACCGGCTTACGCAAACAGTTGTGATCCGGAGACGGCCAGCCTATCAATAAAGAATGTTCGTGCTGTCCAAAATATTCAATTTCTTTTTGCACCCCGGCCTGTGGATCGGATTTCTGCTCCTGGCCGGCACCGTCCTGCTGTGGACCAGATGGCGAAAGACCGGCCGATGGATACTGTCGGTAATGATGGCGTTTATCGTGCTTGTCACGGCCATGCCGGTCGGTCTGCTGATGATTGAGCCCCTGGAAAACCGGTTCCCGGTCGTGACGAAATTTTCCGGTCCGATTGACGGGATTATCGTTCTTGGCGGCACGGTTCGACAGCTTATGACGAAATATCGCGGACAACCTTCCCTGACCGACGGGGCGGAGCGTCTGACCGAGTTCATCGCGCTGGCCAAACAATATCCCAAGGCGAAGCTGGCCTTTTCGGGCGGATCCGGACTGCTGCTGCGCCAGGATGTCAAAGAGACGGAAACCGCCCGGCTTTTTTTCGCCCAGATGGGTCTCGATACGACGCGCGTTGTTTTCGAAGACGAGTCGAGAAACACTTATGAAAACGCCTTATATTGCTACAAGCTGCTGTCGCCAAAACCACAAGAAAGGTGGGTGTTGATTACATCCGCCTCGCATATGCCGCGGGCCGTGGGTTCCTTTAGAAAGGCGGGCTGGACGGTAACGCCGTTTCCGGTCGATTTTTCGACCTACGGGCCGGAGCAGCGCCAAGTTGGCTTCAACATGATGTCGGGTATAGGCTGGTTTGGGACCGCGCTCCGGGCATGGTCAGGGTTGCTCGTCTATCGTGTGCTGGGCCGCACCGATACGCTATTCCCGGCGCCTGACCCGGCGCCGGATAGGACGGAGCTGGTAAAATAATGACCAGTATTTGCCCGATTCGCGCGCCTATGGCACAACGAGTCCTCACAACTAAATTATAGGGTCGGGAGCATGGTCGTTTTGCAAATTAGTCCTGCTCTGTGCCGGATCGTGAAAATAATGTTGGCGATCGCGCTCGTTCTCGGGTTGTCCGCGCCACGGGTCATGGCCCAGGAAGCCCAAGACAAAGAATTCCAGATATGGCTTGAAGGAGTGCGTGCAGAAGCGCGCCAGCTCGGCATCTCGGAAAAAATTATCCAGAATGCGTTGAAAGACGTGCAACCGGTCCGCCGGATTATCGAGCGCGACCGGAATCAGGCCGAGGACAAGCTAACGCTCGCGGTCTATCTCAACCGGGTTGTCAACCAAAAGACCCTTGACCGGGGCCGCGGAATGGCGCGGGAACACCGCGACCTGCTGGCAAGAATATCAAAGAAATACGGCGTGCAGGGCCGCGTTGTCCTCGCCATTTGGGGGATAGAAACACGATACGGCGCGGTAAAGGCCGATGTGCCGATCATCCCATCCATTGCTACGCTCGCTTACGACAAGCGGCGGTCGAAATATTTCCGAAGCCAGCTTA
>JAQBTY010000115.1 GCA_027624735.1 Pseudomonadota bacterium
TCGGTCAGGATAGGATCGGTGGCGATCGCGTCGCCCGGACAGTTGTTGCGGCACAGGTTGCACTTCTCACAGTAATCCTGCACGCCGAATTCGAGCGGTGAATCGTATAGCAACGGCAGGTTGGTGGTCACAAAGCTCGGCCGGAAATTAGCGCTGAGTTCGGGGTTGATCAGGCTGCCATGACGGCCCAGTTCGCCCAGGCCGCAATGATACATGGTCGGGATCGCCATGATCTGGGTCGCCCCGTTATGGTGGGCCCAGGCCGGATAGCCCAGATCGCGAACATGGGCGGCAAGCGCGGTCGCAATTTCCGCGACCTTTACGTAGACCGCGTAGGTTTCCGACTCGATGGCGCGCGAGCCTTTGAGTACATTGGCGTAGTCTTCGTGCACGATGATCGAAATAACGTTCCGGTGCGGCAGGTCGAAACCGTCATCGATCATGATCGGCGTCAATGCGGCGCACCCCACCAGATCGGCGCCAAGGGCGCTCGCCTTCGCCTTGATCTCGGCGGTGATGTGGGCGGGGTCGGCGATCGCACGCTGGGACGGACTGACCGGCCCGTCGCGGTTCTCGGCGAGTTTCATCCAGCGCCGATGGGCCGCATTGCGGACATCGTCGCCCCGGTTCCATTGCGGCACGTTTTCCAGGCCGGCTTCTTCCAGCATGCGGCGCAGCAGCGGGTCGGCCGGCCCCTGTTCGCGTCTCCAGCTAATCCCGATCATCGGCGAGGCTCCGGTACAGAGACCGTAAAGTCTAGGGAAGGGGCGCGGGGAAGTCCAATGGGGCCGACCGATTTTGGGTCGCCAAGCTGTGCGTGAATTACGATTTCGACCGGCATATATAGTGAGGTCCGTTGTTACCCCAAAAGCGGAAGAAGATTAGTGATTGAGGAACTTCAGAAAATAGCCGAGGCTGTTGAAGAACTATTTTCGGGGGGCGGCGCCGTAATATTGATTCAAAGCATCACTGAAATTTGAAACAAAGATTCACAAACGAACAACCGTTGATTCTTTAATTTCGCGACCTGCATTTTTCCCAGAGTTCTTCAACAGCCTCGGCTAAAAGCAGACCTGAGCGGTCGCAAAAATCACTTCCGGTCTTCACTCAGGAGCAGACATTTCGGGTTCTGACTTCCGTTGGTTTATGCCAAGAAAATAGCGAAATCCCCGGTCGCGACCATCAAGGGCTGACTCACCCGCCGCGCAGAATGTCCTGAATTCTGGGCCACGCCTCGGCGCCTTTTTCGGCCATCAGATCCACATAGGCCTGGTTTTTCCAGTCGAGATACCCGGCCTTGAAATTGGGCCGCGCCTTGATCCGTTCATAAAGGCCGGTGACGTGCGGCTTGTCGTCCATCCAGGACCAGAGCCGCAGCTCATCAAGCCGGATCAGATAGGGTGTGTAGCCGATTTCCGCGAGCGAATAGCTATGGCCTGCCATCCACGGGGTCTGTTCAAGCTGTGCCTCGAGGTCGGTCACGAATTTGTCGAAGACCCGCACCGCGTCGGCGAATTGCGGCGCGGCCATGCCGCGCTCGATCTGCTGGCGCTGGCGTTCGCGGCGTTTCGGGTCGGGAATGCCGGCAATATAGGCCTTGAGCTCATCGGCCGGGCGGGCGAGATGCTGGTGGCGAAAAGCGATGGAGCCCGACAGTACGCCGGTATGGTAGTGCAAAACCTCATCCAGCCACTTGGTCCACAGCCGCATGCGCGCGCGCTCGGCGGGGGCGGCGGGGCGCAGCGGCGGGTCGGGATAGGCATCGTCGAGATATTCGCAGATCACCGTCGATTCGATGATCACCGTGCCGTTATCCACCAGCGTCGGCACCACCCCGTTGGGGTTGAGCTTCAGATAGTCCGGCCGGTGCTGGTCGCGGTGGCGCAGATTGAATAGGTGGCTTTCCCAGGCAAGTCCCTTGTCGGCCAGGACCAGCCGCACCTTCTGGGCGCAGGTCGACATGTCCGCGTGGTAAAGTTCGATCATGGATGACAGTGTGGAAAATAGAAGGCGTTCCGTCAACGTGTTGGGGCCATGGCGTCGATCGTCTCCAGGGCACTGGTCCTTTGGTTCAGGGTCCGGGTCAGCAGGCGGCGCGCGATATAATATTCGGCATTTGGTGGCTTTCTGCCGCGTGGCCAAGATCCCTTTTGTTCGATGCGGTGTCGGGTGCCGGTGAAAAGGTCTTGAAGCAGGGATGCGGGGATGTCGGCGAAATATATGTCGCGCACGCTGTGCCACAGGGCCTTGGTTTCTTCCTCGTCGTACATCCTAAAATATTTCTGAATGACAGCGATGGTGGTCCTACCGTCCGTATGGATGATGTCGGTCGCCCTGGCGACCGCCCGGATGAACCGGCGGACAATGTCCCGGTTTGTCTTGAGGTAGGCCGCTGTGGTCCAGATCGCGCCCTCTATCCGTGGCAGCAGGGTGCCTGTCCGCAAAAGCCGCCTGAACCCGCGCGCCTGGGCTATTGCCCCATAGCTGAAGGAAAACAGGCCGGCCTGGATCTCGCCTCTTTCAAGGGCGGCAAGACGGTCTATTTCGCCCGCTATGGCCACGGCCTGGTAATCTTTGCCCAAAAACAGGTCGAACCTGTCGCGCAGGATATTTTCGCCGTCATTGTATTGGGCCTGGCCCCTTTGCCCAAAACCCAGAGTCCGATATCTAAGCTCCGCCACGGAGGTGATATGGCGCGTCGCCATAAGCACCGACGGAGAGAAAAGAGACTGACCGACGACAAAGCGAACGGGGGCCCCTTTCAGGGCCGCCTGAGCGCCGGCGCGGGGCAGCGGAATAAAATCGATCGCCCCGGAGAGCCCGGCGGTCACCAGCGCTCTTTCCGTCATGGTGACAAATGTGACGTCCAGCCCTTCCTGCTTGAACAGGCCGGTTTCCAGGGCAAGATAAATCGGCAGGTGGGATATTTTTGCCACATTCGTGCGGCCGATCTTTACGGCTGTTGCGCCCGCCGCCGGTCCGGCCGTCGCGATCAAGGCGATGCAGCCGGCTATCAGGCAAGATAACGGGCTTCGATACGTGTCAATGGGTTGGCATGTCACCATAAAAGGTCTCCACCGCGATGCGGTCCGCCATCGTATCCCGGGCTTGTTAAAGAAGCGTCTAACCGCCTTTCCGTGGCCGTTTCCTTGCTGGTTTCCAGGCGCGGTGATATGAATTTGATCAGAAATTTCAACAATGCGGATGGGGATTAAGGAATGGGAAAACTGACCGTTAGCCTGGCGTGCTGCAACTATGATCGCACTCGGGCGTTGTTCGATGGCACGGTGGGTGTCGATGGCTGCGAACTGGTCGCCAGCGCCATGTCCCCGGAAGAAGCCTTTCACCGCGCGTTCAAGTATCAGGAGTTCGACATCTCTGAGCTCTCCATGTCGAGCTATATGAATGTGCAGTCACGTGGCGGCAGCCCCTATATCGCTATCCCGGCCTTCGTGTCGCGGCTGTTCCGTCATTCGTCGATCTATATTCGGACCGATCGCGGGATCGAGAGACCCGAGGATCTGGCCGGCAAGACCATCGGCGTGCCGGAATACCAGATGACCGCGGCGCTCTGGGTACGCGGCATTCTCGAAGACGAATATGGCGTCAAGTCGTCGTCGATCCACTGGCGCAATGGCGGTCTGGAAGAAGGCGGCCGCGAGGAACGGTCGCCGCTGCATTTGCCGGACGAAATCGATTTGCAGTCCATTCCGAAGGACGAGACCCTGGCCGAACATCTCGATGACGGGAAATTAGATGCGGTAATTTCGGCCCGTGCGCCGTCGAGTTACTATTCCAACGACAAGATCGACCGGCTGTTCCCCGACTACAAGACGGCCGAACAGGCCTATTTTTCCAAGACCGGCATGTTCCCCATCATGCATATGATCGGTATCAAGCGGTCGATCGTCGAGAAACATCCCTGGCTGCCGGTCAATGTCTATGTGGCGTTCCTGAAGGCCAAAAAGCTCTGCTACGAGGAGATGGAACAGGTCGGCCATCTGGCGCACACCATGCCGTGGCCGGTTTATGAATTGGAACAGGTGCGCAAGCTGATGGGTGAAGACCATTGGAAATATGGCGCCCTCGAAAACGCAAAGGAAATCTCGGCGATGACCCGCTATTCGTTCGATCAGGGCATCTCGGCCCGCAAGCTCGAAGCCGAGGACATCTTTGCCGAATCCACGTTCGAGCTGTTCAAGCTATAGCGAAAAAGTGGCCGCGAAGGGCAAGGGTTTGTCGACGAATATTTATTTAGTGAAATTTCCCCTCACCCAGCTGCGCCTAGGCTCGCTCGTTGGCTCGCCAAGGCTTAGCAACCCTCTCCCGCTTGCGGGAGAGGGGAGGGACCCGCGACGCGCCAGCGGCGTGGGAGGGGTGAGGGGCTGCCAGCAAAGGATAGGCCAATGACCCGTGTTACGCCCCTAAAACGCGAGGACCACCCCGACCTCGACGAGAAATTTTTCACGCCGTATGAACAGACCCGCGGCTATGTGCCCAATTCGAACCTGGTGATGGCCCGGCGCCCGAAGCTGCTGGCCGCGTTCCGGGCGTTCAACGCCGCCGTGTTCGATCCGGACAACAGCGTTCCCGCGGGCGTACTGGCGCTGGTCGGCAATATCGCGAGCCAGGCGGCGGGATGCCTCTATTGCGTGGCGCACACCGCAAACAACGCCGGCATGCGGGGTGTCGAGACCGACAAGGTCGCGGCGCTCTGGGAATACGAGACCAATCCCCTGTTCAGCGATGCCGAACGCGCCGCGCTGAGATTTGCCCAGGCCGCCGCGTCGGTGCCCAACATGGTCACCGACGAAGATGCTGAGGCGGTAAAACGGCATTTCGGTGAAGATGGGCTGGTTGAAATTCTCGCCGTGGTGAGCTTCTATGGCTTCCTCAATCGCTGGAACGATTCCCTAGCGACGGAACTCGAGGAAATCGCTTTCGACAAGGCATCGAAAACGCTCGCCGAAACCAGTTGGGATGCTGGGAAACACCGTCCGAAGACACGATAGCCCTGGCTATTCGCTGAAGCAGACATATCAAGGCTGGTGATGTCATTCGACAAATTGGGCACGATCTACCCGTGGCTGACCGGCGCGATCATTCTGGTCATCGCGGCTGTCGCTGGCTATATTCTGCATAGGGCCATTTCCGTCATTGCGACTCAGTTGGCGCGGCGGACAGCGACACTGGTGATTGATGCGCTGATTGCCAATATCCGCCGGCCTATGGGGCTGTTTCTGCCGGCGAGTGTCGCGATCATGGCGCTTCCCTTCGTCACGCTGCCCGCCCCTGTCTTTCCGCTTTTGCAGCACGGTCTGGTCATCCTTCTGATCACGGCGACCGGGTGGGGTGCGCTCGGATTATTACGCGCAATCGGGGACGTGGCGCTCGCCCGCTTCAGAATTGATCATGCGGACAATCTCGCGGAACGCGAAGCCCGAACCCGCATCCTGGTCTTCAACAGGATCGCGGCGGTCGTCATCGTCGTTGTAACCCTCGCGTTTATCCTGATGACCTTTCCGGATGTCCGTCATCTCGGGGTAAGCCTGTTCGCTTCCGCCGGCGTCGCGGGGATTGTCATCGGCCTGGCCGCCCGCCCGACCATCGCCAACCTGATCGCCGGCATACAGATCGCGCTGAGCCAGCCGATCCGCGTCGATGACGTGGTCATTGTCGAAGGCGAGTGGGGGTGGATCGAGGAAATTACCATGACCTATGTGGTCATCCGCATCTGGGATCAACGGCGACTGATCGTGCCCTTGAGCAATTTTATCGAAAAACCGTTCCAGAACTGGACCCGGACAACGGCCGACATAATCGGCACGGTGTTTTTGCATGCCGATTACACCGTTCCCGTCGGGGAAATCCGTGAGGAACTCAGGCGCCTGGTCAAGGATCATCCCAAATGGGACGGCAAGGTCTGCGTTCTGCAGGTTACCAACGCGATGGAACGCACGATCGAATTGCGCGCCCTGATCAGCGCGCGCAATTCCCCTGACGCCTGGGATCTGAGATGCGATGTGCGGGAAGGGCTGATTTTCTATCTTCAGCAACACCATCCCGAATGCCTGCCGAGAATAAGAGCGGAGATCGACGGCGCACAACCCGAGTTGGAGCGCGCAGTCACGTCCTAGTCAGGCCGGATCAAACCCCCGCCATCGCCCGGACTTTGCGCGACAACTTGCTGTCGGGATCGAGATATTCGTTGATGGTGGTGAAATGGTGTTTGCCGTCCATCACCCAGCATTCGACATCCATGCCTTTGGATGACCATGCTTCGGCGAGGGCGGTGGTGTGGCGGATGAATTCTTCGCCTTCCATGGCGCCGACGACGGCGAGCAGCGGGCCTTTGTGCGCGGGGTCCATGAGCAGCGTGCTGAATTCCCTGGCTTCCTCGGCGGGGAATTGCAGTTCCTTGTTCTGGAAGGAAAACCGCACCGGCTCCAGATCGCTGACGCCGCTGATGCTGCAGCCGGCCTTGACCAGATCCCTGGGCAGGCCGTCCGCATAGGACGTCCAGTCGGTCTGCATCATCATCTGGGTGATATGCCCGCCGGCGGAATGGCCGGAGATGGTGATGCGGTCGCGGTCGCCGCCGAAGCTGTTGGCGTTGTTCCACACCCAGGTAAGGGCGGCGCGGCAGCGGTCTATCAGCTTGTCCATGCGGACGCTGGGGATCAGCGGGTATTCCACTACCACCGTGGTGACGCCATGGGGGACGAAGGGTCTGGCGACGAAGCCGAAATCGTTCTTGGTGTTGGATTTCCACCATCCGCCGTGGAAGAAGACGTGGATCGGCCTCGGCCCGGTGCCTTGCCCGAAATAGATGTCGAGCAGATCGGTCGCGCCATCTCCGAAGCGCCTATCCAGCTTGCATTCATATTCCGCCTTGGCCGCGTCCGACGCCGCCAACTGGGCGTTCTTGCAGTCGTCCGTATCGGGAAACCGGCCCCGGTTATCGTATGCCTTGTCCAGCGTTTCCTGGTCGAAATCCTTGTAGACGGTCGCCATGGCGGTTCTCCCTGTGTGTGGTTTGCCGCAAGTATAGGAGCGGGCCAAATTCCGGTCAAAGCACAGGGCAATGGACTCGATTAGCGTCCCACTCTAGACTTTTCCCTTACATTGCATCTGGGGAGGGTCGCCATGACAATCTATCTGGATCACACCATCGTTCCCGCCAGGGACAAGGAAGCCGCCGCCCGGTTTTTCGCGCGCATTTTCGGTCTTAGCTATGAAGGGCCGCAATCCCACTTCGCGCCGGTCCGGGTGAACGATATTCTCACCATGGATTTCGACACCGACGACGACTTCGAGCCGCACCATTACGCCTTTCGGGTCAGCGATGACGAGTTCGACGCCATCTTCGGTCGCATCAAGGACGAGGGCATCACCTACGGCAGCGGACCGCGATCGGCCGACAATATGGAAATCAACCACCGGCGTGGCGGGCGTGGCTGTTATTTCCACGACCCCGAGGGACACCTGCTGGAAATAAAGACGACCTGAGCCCACAAAAGGCCGAGTTGACCTTCGCTGCGTTTGTGGGAAAATAGGCTCTCAGGATCAGGAGAATACAATGTCTACAGCCGACGAACCGGGGCGGGGATATCACGATATAGGCGGGCTCGATTACGGCGCCATCGATTCCAATGCGACGGACATGAAGCCGTGGGAGCGCCTGTCGACGGCGATCAGCAATGCGCTGGGCGGGGCAGGGCGGAAATACTATGTCACCGACGAGACGCGGCGAACCCGCGAGCAAATGGGCGAACCGCTATACAGTGAACTCGATTATTACGAGCGCGCCACCCAGTCCATGAAGATGATCCTGATCGAAAAAGAATTCTTTACCGAGGAAGAACTGGATGCGCGCATGAAGATCATCGAAAAGCGCATGGCGGAGGCAAGAGGGTGAGCGGGGATTATTCACCGGGCGATAAGGTCAAGGTCATCGTCACCCATCCGCCGGGGCACCGGCGCACACCTTATTACATACGGGGCAAGACCGGAATCATCGAACGGCGTTGCGGTGCGTTTCCCAATCCGGAGGAGCTGGCCTACGGCTTCGACGGGTTGCCGAAGAAAACACTGTATCGCGTGCGCTTCAATCAGAAGGACGTCTGGCCGAATTATGCGGGCCCCGCTGTCGACACGGTCGACGTGGATATTTTTGAACATTGGTTGAGGCCCGCCTGATGGCGCGCGAGGAGCAGGGATAATGGCCGACGAACGCGGAACGCACGATCACGACCACGATCATGATCACGACCGGACTTTCCAGCCCGATATCGAGGATCTGGTGCCGAGCCGTTATGAGCTCATGACCTACGCCATGAAGGAACTGCTCATCGAGAAGGGTCATGTGACCGATGAGGAAATCCGCAAATGCCAGGACAAGCTCGAATCCATCGAACCCGCTCAGGGATCAAGAGTGATCGCGAAAGCCTGGTCCGATACTGCTTTCAAACAGCGTCTGCTGGAGGATGGCAACGCGGCATTGTCGGAACTTGGCATCGATGCCGGCGGCGCCAAGATGACGGTGGTGGAAAACACTGACAATGTGCAAAACGTCGTCGTCTGCACGCTGTGTTCGTGCTACCCGCGCGCCGTGCTGGGCATGCCGCCCGACTGGTATCGCAGCAAGGCCTACCGGTCGCGCGTGGTGATCGAACCGCGGGTGGTACTGAAGGAATTCGGCACGGAAGTTCCCGACGACGTGACGGTGCGGGTGCATGACAGCCTCGCCGATCTTCGCTATCTCGTTATCCCGAAACGGCCGGCGGGAACCGACAACTGGACGGAAGACCAGCTCGCCGCCATCGTGTCGCGCGACAACATGGTCGGTGTCACGAACCCGCATACTTGATAATAGGCGGCACCAGCCCTCTCCCCCACCCGGCCACCCACAGGATACTGACGTTGGGTGGCCGGGTGGGGGAGAGGGCCGGTGCGTTTCTGCCAAAGCTAATTTTTCTAACCCGGTTATACGGGGCGGCTCTAGGGGTCCGCAAGGCGTGCTGGACGATTTTGCAACACGCCGCCACAATGCCACCCTGTTAATTTGGAGAAAATAGATGGCTGACGGTGTAGTGGTCTCGCACAGTGCGGTGCGCGACATGGCGAGTAAAATTTTCGAGGCTCTGGACGTGCCGCCCCCTGATGCGCGGCAGGTGGCCGATGGTCTGGTGTGGGCCGATCTCAGGGGGATCGATTCGCACGGCATCATTCGCATCCCGAGCTATGTGATGCGGCTCGACAAGGGCGTCGTCAATCCCAAGCCCAATATGCAAATCGTCAAGGATTTGCCGGCTGCCATGGTGATCGACGCCGATCAGGCGCATGGCCAGATCGCGCTCAGCTTCGGCATGAACAAGGCCATGGAAAAGGCGCGCCATGCCGGCGTCGGCTGGGTCATCGTCGGGAGCTCGACCCATTCCGGCGCCGTCGGCATGTATACGCGGATGGCCGCTGAGGCCGGCATGATCGGCATCCACATGGGAACGTCGAACCCCAACATGGCTTACCACGGCACGCGCGTCGGCGGGGTCGCCACCAGCCCCATGGCGATCAGCGTGCCGCGCGGCGACGGGCGGATCCTGTCGCTCGATATGGCTACCGCCATCGCCGGGGTCGGCAAGCTGATGCACTACAAGGCGACCAACCAGCCGCTCGGCGAGGGCTGGGCGCTGGATGCAGACGGCAACCCAACCACTGACCCGCAGAAGGCCGATCTGCCGACGCCGCTGGGCGGGCCCAAGGGATCGGGCCTTTCGTTCATGTTCGAATGCATCACCAGCCTGATGGTCGGGCCGTCCCTGATCGGCCGTTGGCTGACCGGCGAGGCGCGCCTTCACAAGCAGAATGTCGTGCTGGTCGCTGTCGATATCGGTGCCTTTATCGATCTCGACGCGTATAAGGCCGAAGCCGATTATCTGGTCGCCGCCATCAAGGATCTGCCCAAGGCCGACGGGGTGGATGAAATATTCATGCCCGGCGAACGCGGCGACGCCATCTTCGAGCAGCGCCTGCGCGACGGAATTCCGGTTCCGCAAGCCACCTGGGACGAGGTCGGCGCGGTGGCGGAGCGGTTCGGCGTTCCCTTGCCTGAGGTGATTTAGGGCAACAAGCGGTTAGTTCGATGCCCTCGACACGGGCGGGTCTGAGACCCGCCCCGACAATTCCAATATGTGTAGGGGCCGGTCTCAGACCGGCCCGTCGTCAACGATTGCGCGCTTATCAGGTGATCGCAGCCGTCGCTTTGACGCTGTCGATAAGCTGGGCGCGGCGCATATAGGCGCGGGCTTTTTCCTTGTCCGCGCCGATACCGCGTAACTCGTCCAGCCGTATGGCCCGGGTCGCGGGGTCGGTTTCTTCCAGCTGTTTCTTGTTGGCGATGGTCTGGGCCTGGGTGAATTCGGTCGACGCCCTGTGCCGCTGGCGGGTATAGAGGTCGAGCAATTCCGCATTCGCCTCGCCTTTCCACACCGGCGCGAGTTTCGAGGCGAGATTGATGGCGTCATGGATGCCGCCATTGAGCCCCATGCCACCGATCGGATTATTAAGGTGCGCCGAATCGCCGGCCAGCAGGGCGCGGCCTTTGTTGAAGGTTTCGGCCACGCATTGGCTCACCGTATAGACATTGGCATAGGCGACATCGTAATCGTCGTCCCGTGGGAAGAACCGCTTCAACCGCGCCTGCAGCGCGTCGGGGCTTTTTGCCTCTTCTTCGGTTTCATCGACACGCATGGGGACCACGAACCGCCAGATACCCGGTTTGGGCGGCTCGCCATTGACCTTGAACAGATTGCACCATTCGCCGGGATCGGAGAAATAGTTGCGGATGGCAATATTTTTGTCGTGCTGGGTGAAGTCGAAATAGGTGCCGATCTTGATGAATTTTTCCGGGTAGGTGAAACCGATGAAATCGATCCCGGCTTCCCGGCGCACCACCGACCGTCCGCCGTCGCAGCCCACGAGGTAAGCGCCGCGAATAGTTTCGCTCGTGCCATCGGCCCGCTTAACCGTCACGTCCACATGATCGTCGAATTGGGTAAATCCGGTGACCGTATGGGAAAACCGCACGTCGAAATCCGGCTTGTCGCCAAAAAGCGCCAGGGTCTTGCGCACCAGCTTGTATTGTTCGTACTGCAGCACATAGGGAAACTTCAGCTCATCTTTCAGGTCGCCAAGGTCAAACTCGGCCACCACGTCGCGCGTCATCCGGTCGTGAAAGCGGTAGATAGGCGATTTCAGGCCTTCCGGAATAATCGCATCGGTGAGCCCGAGCCCTTCCAGCATCTCAATGGTCGGCGGATGGTAGGACGCGGCGCGCTGATCCATGAAGGGCTCATCCAGCGTCTCAAGCGTGATAAACGGCACGCCGGCCCGGTACAGCGCCAGCGACAGCACCATCGCCACCGGTCCGCCGCCGGAGATCACGACCGGGTCTTTTTCTGCCATTTTTTCCTCTAAAGGTGACCGGGCCCCAGTATCGTTTCAACAGGGGGGAAGGGTCAACGCTCGTTGCTACGCCGCCGCCGACGGCATCTTTGCCGTGGTGAG
>JAQBTY010000116.1 GCA_027624735.1 Pseudomonadota bacterium
CCGTCAACCCGGACGATACCACGCGCCTTGCTCAAACCATCCGACCACCGTGAATAATCCGGGCTAGCTGTCTTCGAACTGGTTCTTGCCGAAATAATTATTGCGGATGCGGTGCTTGTTCCAGCCGGGGATCGGCGGGTCGCCGGCTGAGCCGATGTCGGTTAAATCGATGATCTCCACCGCATTGCCGAACGGGTCCTGGAAATAGGCGTGGCGCCCGACGAAAGCGGTATGGCCTTCGTCTTCGTAGCGCACGATCTCGATATCGTTGGCCTCGATATGCGCGACCGCCCGGTCGAACGCCTCACCCTGCACGATGAAGGCGTTATGGATGAGGCAGTGACCAATATTGTTGGGGCGGCGGTGGTAGCCGATATTGGACAGCACGAAGAAATTATCGCCCACGGCCATGAAAGCGGAATAGCTGATACGTCTCCATAAAGACGCGCCTATGACCGATGTGTAAAATTCAATGGCTTCGTCGAGATCGCCGACGCTGATGGTGAAGTGCAGAATACCCGACGGGGTAAACGGACCGGGTTCGACCTTCTTGACGTTTTGTGTGTTCTGAAGGGCGGGGCTTTTGAAGTCTCCCATATTTTTCTCCAATTGTTCCGGGC
The DNA here is from genome assembly GCA_027624735.1 of Pseudomonadota bacterium. GTDB lineage: Bacteria > Pseudomonadota > Alphaproteobacteria > MPNO01 > UBA2964 > JAQBTY01. Next base: position 621 of record JAQBTY010000116.1, read on the forward strand.
AAGCGGGTGGTCGGAAACACAATTTAGCGCAAGGCCGGGACGCCGTCGAATGGGTCTGTGCCTAATGGCGCGGCCTTTGCAGCCCTTCGTTACCGTGGCACAGTCAGGCCATGGAAGGAAACAGCCCCCCCGCGTCACCGCCCGGCCCCTCTCAGACCGATAACCAGCGCGGCCCGCGCGATTTGCGCGAATGGCTGTCGCTGGTAGAAGCGGATGGCGGGTTGCACCGGGTGACGGCGCCGGTCAGCGCGAAGGAGGAACTCGCCGCGGCGACCTATATGGTGGCGCGCGATGAAAACTCGCCCGCCCTGATGTTCGAGAATGTGATCGGCGACGAGACCGGCACGCAGGTGCTGTCAAACATGCTCGGCGCCAGCAACCGGCGTTTCGCCCTCGCGCTCGGGCTGGACCCCGATCTCTCGACCCGCCATATGGTTCTGGCCATGCGCGAACGAAGCAAGCGGCGCCTGGCCCCCGTGGACGTTCCGGCGGATACCGCGCCGGTCAATGAGATTATCCTGACCGGCGATGATATCGATCTGACGAAACTGCCGGCGCCGCGCTTCTGGCCGCGCGATGGTGGCGATTATATCGGCACCGGCGACATCACGTTCACCCGCAACCCGGATTCAGGCCGCATCAATGTGGGGTGTTACCGGCAGATGGTACAGGGGCCGAGGCGGGTCGGCATGTATTGCTCGCCTGGCAAGCACGGGCTTCTCGACCGCGAAGCCTGGTGGGCGCGGGGCGAGGCGTGCGAGGTGGTCGCCGCCTATGGGATAGATCCGGTGCCCTTCATGGTGGCGGCGCAATCCTATGGTTCGGATGTCTCCGAGCTCGATATTATCGGCGGGCTGATGGGAACCCCGATGGAGCTCACCGCGGGCGTCGCCACGTCGCTGCCCATCCCGGCCCGCGCCGAGATCGTCATCGAAGGCACGGTCACCGCCGATGATGTGGCCCTGGAAGGGCCGCTTGGGGAATTCACCGGCTATTACGGCCGTCCCGAAGGGCTCCAGCCGGTGATCGAGGTCAAGGCGCTGCATATGCGCCGCAAGCCCATCCTGACCGCCGCCCTGATGGCGGATTACCCGGCCTGCGAAATCGGCGCGTACTACGCGATCATGCGGTCCGCCGCCATCTGGGACGATCTGGAGCGGTTCGGTATTCCCGGTGTGCAGGGGGTGTTTTGCCCGCCGGCCGCGGCATCGAGCTGGGGCATGACCATCGTATCCATCAAGCAGCAATATGCCGGCCATGTCGCACAGACCCTGTCAGCGGCGGCACAGTGTCCGGCCGGCGCCTATTTCACCAAATGGGTGATCGCGGTGGACGAGGATGTGGATCCGACCGACATAAATCAGGTCTTGTGGGCAATGAGTACACGATCGAACCCGGTCGACGATATCGACATTCAGCGCAAGACCTGGTCGACCGGGCTGGATACCAGTCAGTTCCCGCCTGAACTGCGCCCCTACGGCTCAAAAGCACTGATCGATGCGTGCAAACCGCACCGCTATCTGAAGGAATTTCCGGTGCGCACCATGATCCGGAAATCGGTTCACGAGGATTTGATCCGCCGCTGGGAAGAACTCGGCCTTCCCGGATCACCCCCAGCGCTGAAATCTGTCGATAATCTGGACGAATAGGCGGCTTGTTAACGTTTCGTTAACCATAAATACCAATATTTGGCGTCACAGTAGAGTGTCGCCAAGTTGAGGAAAATATATTGTATTGGGCGTTCAGCCCTGCCATCATTATCAACGTGTAATGTAAGGGGCTGGCGACTCGGCTGCCCATGGTAGCCGCGTAATGATGAAAGGGAGCACGATGCTTCCGTGCCGCTCGAACCATTATTTATTCACCACCGCCCTTATCGCCGGCTATTTCTTCGCGACCGCTGCCTGGAGTCAGTCTTATTTTTCGGCTGATCCGGCCTTTGCCGAACCGGCCACGCAACGAAACGATATTTCCATCGGCGCAAAATTCAAATTCGGCGCGGCCAGCCTCGATCTAAATCATCTCTCCCTGTTCGACAGGCTGGACGGGCAGCCTGACCTGTCGACGAAACGCGAAGAAACGGACAACGCAAGTTTCACCCTGAACTTGTCCGGGCAGGAGGCAAGCAGCCTTATCCCCGAAGCCTTAAACCTGACGGCACGTAAAACGGACATTTTTGGCCGCTCCCATTTGTCCCCGGAATTTTTCGTCGGCGCCGTAGCGGCTGAGGACCAAAACGACCAGAGCAAATCCGACTATGTTATTTCGGCGGATTGGGGCGCATCGGAAGATAGGTTTACATTTTCATTTTCATCCAGTCTCCTGGCCGATCGGCCCGATGCCGGGGAAGCCGTCCTGACAACCGACTAAATGCTGAATTTCACACGGACGCTGAAGACCGGCGGCTGGTTATCCTCCTTCACCGCCAGCATAGGCAGGGGATATCGTGAGGACACCGGCAATCGTGAACGCTCGCGAAAGATAGGCGCTTCGGCAAACTTCAAAACCCTGCAGAACGGCGCGCCGCAATTCGATTTTACCGCCAGAGTTCTTCAGGACCGGTTCAGCAAGCCGGCCCCCGGCAGTGGTGAGAGCGACACCAAATGGGAATTCCGGACAGGCAGCAAATTTTATGGCGCCACGTCCCGCGACGACCTGACGATCCAGCCATCCTTATCAATCTTCTTTTCCGTAAAAGGTAACGCGCCGGCAGAAGAGGACGCGGATATCAATCCCATCGACATTACAGCCGGTGTCGCCGGCAAAGTTCATTTCTGAACGGATATTTTTCCGCAACCACAAACAATCAACGGTCCTGGTTACGGGTGCGCCACCACCGTTTCCAGCCATCGATATCATAGGCGAAACGCTGGCCCGTCAAATCCGTCAGCGCTCCGACGATATCACCCCGCAGCCATTTAGGATCGCCCGGACGGGCCAGCCGGTCGATCAGGGCGGTCAACGTTTCCGGATCCCCTTGCCCCAGACGGGCGTAGGCCCAGCTGGCCGCCGGGGCCAGGCGAATATATTTCTCTGACCTGTTGGGTTTTGCCGTCCACGGTATTTTCAAATATTCAACCGGAACGCGGCCATGGCCATTATGGGCAGCGGCCCATAGAAGATACCACCGCGCCAGGCGCTCGGGCGCTATTTCGCGTCGGCCAAACATGCGGGCGCTGCCCTTGGCGAACGGCCCTTTCAACCGACCGATCAAGGCATTGGCGGTTTCCTCGGATTGATCCAGAGCCAGCGGCCGCATGGTAGAGCGCAGCCGGCCGTAGCGCGTGGAGTCGGCCAGAACCGAATCCAGTTCCGCCAGAGCCTCGGCGCGTCTTGCCGGCGACAGGCGGGGCGCACCTGGCAATGCGGCGATGGATCGGTTAAAGGCGACCGGCTTGCGATTCCCCGGCCCCCACAACTCGCCGCCTTGATCGGTTAGAAGTCCCACATAGGGCCGGCCGCCGAACAGGGTGACGGACAAGGGCCGCCCGGTGTCGAAACGCTGTACGCGGGACCACGCCGTGCCGTTGGCGCTGCGCCACAGCACGCCTGACCGCCGCCCTGCCGTCACCGCCCAGAGCGCTTCTGGTCCCACGGCGAAATCACCGATAATACCTTGCGGCCCGGCCAGACGCTCCACGATCTTGCCGTCGGTGCGCAGTAAGGCCGCGCCATCCGGTGTGACATTGACGCCATAGACCCAGCCCTTGTAGGCAGCCAGCGCCGCGACTTCGGACCCGCCCGGCCAGCCAGGTACGGGCGCAACACCGCCCTCTCCCATCCGCAGCAATTTCGGGCCGGCATCGTCGTACCAGGTGGTAACGCCAGCAAAGATCTTGCCGTCGAGATTCGTCAGGGCGGTAATTCGGCTCACCCGGCCGTCCGGTGTCGGGTATTCATAGGCGAGCGACCAGGTCGCGCCCCGGTCGTTGGAAACCGCCAACTTCGCCGTCCAGGCGGAAATCGCCGCGACGATCCTGTCGCCAATTGCGGTCATCGCATGGGTATGAAATGCTTGGCCTGTGGGGATCACGCGCCAGGCCCAATCCCGGCCATTGGTCACCATGAACTCGCCATGGCCGGGTGAAAATCGCGAATCCTCGAACGGCCAGTACAGCAATCCGTTTGACAGAACCGGCTCGCCCGAATCCTGGCTGAACAGATGCTTTTCGTACCGCGCCTTACCCGAGACAGGATCAAAGCTATAGAGATCGGCCGAATTGTGATTGACGAATTTCACCGAGTTGGCGAACCAGAGCCGCCCGCGATACCCGATCAAAGACGAGACACCTGGCCACGGCAGCCCCTGAACCAGACGCTCGAGGGGCTCGGTCTGAGCGCGAACCGGTGCGGGGACTATCCAGGCAAACAGGGCCGCGACAGAAGCGGCGAGGACCGCTTTGCCAAGGAAAACTTTACAGACCGAGACCCGGGTGACCCACCGCATATTCCGTCAGCTGCGTTGTAATGTAGTCGAAGGCATCGTCTACACTATCGGAGCGGTAAAACAGATTCACATCTTCGGGAGCAATGGTGCCGAACCGGACCAGGGCATCGAAATTAATGACCTCGTCCCAGAATTCGCTGCCATAGAGCACGACCGGCAGCCGCTTCTTGATCTTTTTTGTCTGGACCAGTGTCAGGGATTCAAAAAGCTCATCCATCGTCCCGACACCGCCCGGCATCATCACCACCGCCTTGGCCAGATACAGAAACCAGAACTTGCGCATGAAAAAATAGTGAAATTTCAAATCGAGCCGGCGGGTGATGTAGGGGTTGTTGCCCTCTTCCATGGGCAAGGAGATACCCAGCCCCATATTCTCGCCCTTGGCCTCGGAAGCGCCGCGATTGGCCGCCTCCATGATACCGGGCCCGCCGCCCGAACAGATGACGAACCGCCGTCCGGGATCATTCAGCCCCTTCGACCATTCGGTCAGACGATAGGCGAGTTGCCTGGTATCCTCGTAATAGCGCGACATACGAAGCGCCAGTTCGGCGGCTTCCAGCCCCTCGCCCGATTGCCGCGCCGCCGCCACCATGGACTCCGCCTCTTCCCGCGACTTGATCCGCGCCGAACCAAAAACAAGAATGGTGTCCTTGATGTTGTGTTCTTCGAAGCGCGCCAGCGGCTCGAGATATTCGGACAGCAAACGCACCGGCCTTGCATCCGGACTTTCCATGAATTTTTTGTCTTGATAGGCCTTGACGGCCTGGTGCGGTTTTCCGGTCATTTGTCTGCCAACCTGTCCAATAGTACGAAGATACCCGGCGCGGGAACCGAATGCTCACAAGCGCCGGGGCGGAATATTAATGTTCCGCCGATGGGGCACTATAAACCTTTAGAAAAATTTAACCGTACCGGAACCACGGCCAAAAGACAGGTCCTACGGCCATCCTATCCGCCCAGCGCCGCACGCACCTCATCGGGGATCGGCGCGGAGGCGAAAGTCATCGGATTGGCGGGGTCGCCTTTGCACCAGACGCGCTTTTCCCAGCCTGATGCGGCCAGCCGGTCGCCATTCATGAAGCGGTGGGTGATGGTGAAGGAGCTGCGCCCCCACTCCGATACGCGGCTCTCGATGGTAAGCTCATCGCCCATTTTGGTGGGAGAACTGAAATCGGCGTGGGCGCTGATCAACGGGATACCCAGCGCGTCGAACCGGCTGCGCCAGTCTTCCCACCGAATGCCCACCGATCTGAACAGGTAATAGGCGGCTTCATCCATCCAGCGATAATAATTGCCATAAAAAGTGATCCCGGCCGGATCGCAATCGGTCCATAGCACGCGGATGGTGTGGACATTGCGGATGCCTTTGGTGTCGCTGGTCATGTCTTTACGCGTCTCCGATGAAACTAAAAATGCGCGACCGTCGCCGGGGGCGGGGTTTGCTGGCTTCTTGTATCGACAATTACCTCGCCATCGACCAGCACGAAGGAAATACCGGGCAGGTCGCCATGGGCAATGGCATCGCCCAAGGTGGTTCCGGCCGAGCCCAGAACCGGGCCCGCGATGATGAGGTCCGCGGGAGCCCCTTCTTCCAGGACCCCAACATCGAGCCCATGGGCCCGCGCGGTATTGCCGGTAGCGATGGCGATGGCTTCTCCGGGTGTGAGGTCGCACACGCCGGATAGAAGCAGGATATTACGGAGCATGCCACGCGGGATCACGCCAGTGCCGCCCGGCGTATCGGTGCCGAGCGTCAACCGGTCGAGACGCCCCCGCTCCTTCAGCCGGGCCACCGCCCGGATGGTCGAGCGGTAATTCCCTGACGAGCACACTTCGAGCGCAAAATCAGTTTCGTCTATGACGCGGTCGAGGTCGTCATCGCTCATGGGGATCGGGCCGCCCGCGACATGGGCGGCGATATCGGGCCGCAGCCACGACAGCGTCTCGAATCCGCAGACGCGGCTGGAGCCGGACCGCGACACGCCGCCGGTATGGACTTTCGTGCGGATGCCGCGGTCGCGGCACCATGCGGTATAGTGCTCCGCCTCCTCGCGGCATGCTTCGAGCGGGAAAAAGATGAATTTGACCAGGATCGATCCCGCCGCCGCCAAGCGGTCGAAATGCTTTTCCGTCATGCCGGGCACCAGCAGAACCGTGCCGGCATGCACTTTAACCCCGCCCCAGCGCGTCCCGCCCGTGGTGGCGCGGGTCACCTCGGCCAGCGACGTGACCAGATCAGGGGTCAGGTTTTCATAATCGAGCCCGGGCGTGTGCAGCTCACCGGCGGAAATCATGGTCGTGGAGCCGCCATGCATGTACTTGCCGATCCAGCCCAGCGCATCCTGGGTCGGCGTCCACTCGCCAAACACCGGATGAACATGGCCGTCCACCAGTCCCGGCAACACCGCCAGCCCTTCCGCGTTGATTTCCTTGTCCCGCGCGATGTCAGGCGGCGGATCGAGGGCTGCGATCCGGCCCTGGTCGATCAGCAGACTAGAGATTTTTGCTACCGGCCTTGCCAGATCGCCGGTAAAGAATTCTCCGATATTGCTGATTAAAATCGAGGGCATGGGGCACCTGCTGTGAACTTGATCGAACCATTAACATTCGACAAACCGGTGGCGCTAGGGGATTGAATCGATAATTCTTCCCCACGTGCGCAGGAACGCGTTGGCTCGGTGCGGAATTTCTGGCAGACATGCACCCCTGACGCTCAAATTTGACGGTATGGACCAACGGCCCCTTGCATGAACGACACAACAGATAATCACGACGCCCCGCACGATTTCATCCGAGATCAGATCCGCAAGGATTTGGCCAGCGGCAGTGTGAAGACCGTCGTGACGCGCTTTCCGCCCGAGCCAAACGGCTATCTTCATATCGGTCATGCCAAATCCATTTGCCTGAATTTCGGCATTGCCGAGGAGTTCGGCGGGCGCTGCAATCTCCGGTTTGACGACACCAACCCGGCCAGGGAAGAACAGGAATTCATCGATGCCATTCAGGACAACGTTCGCTGGCTTGGCTTCGACTGGGGTTCGGATGTCAAATACGCCTCCGACAATTTCGAACAGCTTTATCAATGGGCGGAGCATCTGATCAAGGCGGGCAAGGCCTATGTCGATGATCTGTCGGCTGACGAGATGCGCGCCTATCGCGGCACCCTGACAGAACCCGGCCGGAACAGCCCCCACCGCGACCGGTCAGCGGATGAAAATCTCGATTTCTTTCGCCGCATGCGCTCCGGCGAGTTTGCCGATGGCGCCAAGGCGCTGCGCGCGAAGATCGACATGACGTCAGGCAACATCAATCTGCGCGACCCGGTGCTGTACCGCATCCTGCGCAGCCCTCACCCCCGGACCGGCGATGCATGGTGCCTCTATCCCACCTATGATTTCGCGCACGGCCAGACCGACGCCATCGAAGGCATCACCCATTCGCTCTGCACCCTTGAGTTCGAGGATCACCGGCCGCTTTACGACTGGTTGATCGAGAATTTGCCGGTTCCGAGCCGTCCCCGTCAGTACGAATTTTCCCGGCTCAATCTGACCCACACCGTGCTGTCCAAACGCCTTCTGACGCAGCTCGTGGAACAAAAACACGTTGCCGGCTGGGACGATCCGCGGCTCCCGACGCTGGCGGGTCTCCGGCGCCGCGGCGTGCCGGCGGCGGCCCTTCGCGACTTTATCGCCCGTCTCGCCATCACCAAAAGCGACAGTACCGTCGAAGCGGCCATGCTCGATCATTTTATCCGCGAACTGCTGAACAGAACCGCCGAACGCCGCATGGCCGTCCTGCGGCCCTTGAAGATCGTCATTGAAAACTATCCCGAGGGCGAGGAAGAGCTGCTCGAGGCCGTCAACCACCCGGGCGATCCAGATCGCGGCACGCGCAGGGTGCCGTTTTCCCGGGAAATCTATGTGGAACGTGATGATTTCATGGAGGACCCGCCGAAGAAATTCTTCCGCCTGGGACCGGGCCGCGAAGTCCGCCTGCGGTTCGCCTATTTCATCACCTGCACGGCGGTGATCAAAGATTCCTCGGGCGCCGTCACCGAATTGCGCTGCACCTATGATCCGGCTACGCGGGGCGGCAATGCCCCCGACGGCCGCAAGGTCCGGGGCACCATCCATTGGGTGTCCGCCAAACATGCGGTGGTGGCCGAGGTGAGGCTCTACGACAATTTATTCACCCATGAGAGCCCCGGCGCCGACGGGGACTTTCTGGCGCATCTCAATCCAGAGTCAGTTGAAATCCTGCCGAAGTGCCTTTTGGAGCCATCCCTGAGACAGACAGCGGCGGATAACGCCGTGCAGTTCGAACGTCTGGGTTATTTTTGTCTCGATCCCGACGCCACGGACGACAGGTCGGTCTTCAACCGAACCATCGGCCTTCGCGACAGTTGGGCAAAAGCCCAGGCTAAGCCATAAGCCCCGTCTAAAGCGTTTTTTGTTCAGGTGGAAGACGCCTTACTACCCAAAACAAGGGAGCCATGCTTAAGGCTACCCTCCTTATGGGTATTTGAGTCTTATGCAAATATTAACGCTGTTCGCCCAGAATTGGATCGGTCGTCGGATCGAAATACTCGCGGATGGAAGCCAGCCCCCTGCAGCACCACCCACCTCACGGACCCGGTGTCGCGGCTCTCTGGACGGCTATGGGGCCTTAGCCAGAGAACGCTCGGCCGTGTCTGGTCGCACGCCGGTGATCGGGTGCGACGTGGCGCCAGGATGGTCCCCTTTCCAGTTGCCAAATCCCTGCCCCGCATCCAGCCGGTCACGGGCAGTATCCTGATTTTCGGCGCCATCACAGCAGCCGGCGGGTATTTTGCCATCAATGACTATGCAACGGCTCGGCTTCAGCGCGAGCTCGACCGCGCGTCCGGCAATGTGTCCTCGATCCTCACGAAATCCATCGATCGTCAAATTGAAATCGCCAGATCCGCTGGGGCCATGTTCAGCGGACCACGGGCTAACGTGGACCGCTGGACATTCTTCAAGTTCGCCCAAAACTTGTCCAGCAAGAATCCGGGGCTGAGCGCGGTTGAGTGGATTCCACGGGTCCCCAGGCAACAACGGGGCAAATTCGAGCGCAGCGCCAATGCCGATGGGCTGTTCGATTTTAACTTCGTGCAACGGTCGGCGGACGGGCGCAACGTGAAAGCGTTGGACCGTTCCACCTATTTTCCCGTCTATTTCGTCGAACCCTATACCGGCAACGAATCCGAGCTCGGCCTTGACCTGGCGGCGGACAGTAACGGCGCCACCTTTCTGGCGCGTGTGCGGGACATCGGCAGAATGACGACAACGCATACCGGGCTGGGATCGTCTCACAACACGCAAATTGCCGGATTTTCGGTCGTCATGCCGGTTTACCGGTCAAGCGTGGCGCCGTTCACGGTCAGAGAACGGCGCCAGGCCTTGTCCGGCTATGTTCGCGCCAAGTTTCGGTACGACCAGTTGCTGGAGGCGCTGCGATCGGGAGTCGGCGAACTCCCCGCGCTGGACATCTATATTTTCGATCGCGACGACAAAAACAAGTTGTCGCTGCTCAATTTCTTTACGTCCCAGCCCGGCGATCGCGCGGCCCGGCCGGTTAACGCGGCGCTGGCCTACCAGGGCGCCTTTACCGCCGTCGAGCACGAGGTCGCCGGACAGAACTGGACTATCGTCGTCAGACCGGTTCGGGGCGTCTTTCAGAATGTGCTGGGTCTCACCGCGTGGGGTTTTGTCGCCTTTACGCTCTTGCTAACCGCCCTGTTGTTGAGACATTTGACCACGCTGCGGGTTGCGCGGGAAGAAGCCGAAGCGGCGAACCGCGCGAAATCGGAATTCCTCGCCATGATGGGCCATGAGCTGCGTACACCGCTCAACGCCGTCATTGGCTTTTCCGAAATGATTATCAACGAACTTTTCGGCCCCGTGAGCAATACACACTACAAGGAATACACGGCCCACATTAATCACAGCGCCACCCATCTGCTGGGTTTAATCAACAGTATCCTGGATCTGTCCAAAGCAGAGGCTGGGAATTACGAACTCGATAAGAAAACCGTCGCGCTTCACGACATCTGGAATTCGGTTTTCCATGGCTTGCAGGCGGGCATTCGCGACTCCGGTATCAACTTCGACGACAACCTCTCCGACTCGCCCTTTCTGCTCAACGCCGACCCTGACGTGATCCGCCAGATCCTGCACAATCTCGTCTCCAACGCGATCACCTATACCCCCCAGGGCGGATCGGTGACGGTAATGGCTGAAATCGGCGCCGATGAGAGCCTGACGCTCCGCGTAACGGATACCGGGATCGGGATCGCGAAAGAAAATCTCGAACTTGTCCTTAAGCCCTTTCGTCAGGTC
>JAQBTY010000117.1 GCA_027624735.1 Pseudomonadota bacterium
GGTCGCGGCGCTTCGGCCCAGCTACGGGGCCCGGTGGCGCCGGCGCGCACGCCGGCGGCAACCAGCGCCTGACCATCGGGCGTATCGTCGCTGTAATGGGGACCGAGCTCGAACAAGGCGGGATTGTCGATCCCGCGCGCCTGATTGCGGGCAATGGCGGCAACCAGATTGGGCAGAATAGACGGGCGCATCACGGCCAGATCGGCGCTGATCGGGTTGACCAGCCGCACGGCATCGACAGTGCCGCCAAACAAGTCGGACTGTTTCGCCTCCATGAAGGAATAGGTGACGGCTTCGACCAGACCGCGCGCGGCAAGCATCCGGCGCGCCGATTCGGCGCGGCTCTGAGCCGCGTTACGCACCGGTTTGGGCACCGCATTGTCGCGATCGGTGGCAACGCTGGGAATGGCTTCATAGCCATGAATGCGGAGCACCTCTTCGACCAGATCGGCCTCGCCATCGATATCGGGCCGCCAGGGCGGGACACCGCAATGAATAACATCGCCATCGATCCGGGTATCGAACCCCAACTTTGTCAGGATGGCCTCGGTCTCCGCGGTCGACACATCGACCCCGCCGAGCGTCAGGGTGCGCCGGGTCCGCAGGAAACAGTCACGCTGCCAGGCAGGCATCTCGCCGGCGCTCGCCAACTCCGATGCCTCACCGCCGCACATATCCAGGATCATCCGGGTTGCGATCTCCGCGCCCCAGGACACCGACGTGGGGTCGATCCCGCGTTCGAACCGGTACCGCGCATCGGACATGATCCCGAGCTTGCGCCCGGCTTCGGCGATGCGGATGGGATCGAACAGGGCTACTTCCAGGAAAACATTGGTGGTGTCGTCGCCACAGCCCGACCCGGCGCCGCCCATCACGCCGCCGATGCCCTGCACGCCATCGTCATCGGCAATGACGACGATGCCGTCTTCCAGCGTGTAGATACGGTCATCCAGCGCGCCCAGCGATTCACCGTTGCGGGCGAACCGCATGGTCAAATTGCCGGACACCGTGTCGGCATCGAAAACGTGCAGCGGCCGGCCAAGATCGAACGTCGACCAGTTGGTGATATCGACCAGCGCCGAAATCGGCCGCAGCCCGATGGCCCTGAGCCGATCCTGCAGCCATTGCGGGCTCGGTCCGTTTTTCACGTTACGGAAATAACGCCCCGTAACCATGGGACAGGCATCGCCCGCGTCAGCGGGAAAATCGCGCACCCACTTGATCGGCGAGGCAAAGCTGCCGGCAACCGGGGCGGTATTAAGCGGCTTGAGCGTGCCCAGCCCGGCGGCGGCGAGATCCCGCGCGATCCCGCGGACGCTCGCGCAATCGCCCCGGTTGGGCGTCAGCGCAATGTCAATAACCGGATCGTCCAGCCCGGCCCACGCAGCCCAGTTTTCACCAACCGGTGCATCGTCGGGCAATTCGATAATGCCGGCGTGATCGTCCGACAGGCCCATCTCCTTTTCGGAACACAGCATGCCGTTGGATTCTTCGCCCCGGATGGAAGCCTGCTTCAGCTCGATGCCGGTACCCGGCACGAAGGTGCCGCTTGGCGCGAAGACACCCTTCATCCCGGCCCGTGCATTGGGCGCGCCGCAAACCACCTGGATATCGTCGCCGCCGGCATTGACCACGCATACCCGCAGCCGATCCGCATTGGGATGCTGCCTGGCTTCCTTGACATAGCCGATAACAAAGGGGGCAAGTGCCGCGCCACGATTGTCGATTTCCTCGACCTCCAGCCCCAGCATGGAAAGCCGGTCGGTGATCGCGTCGAGCGACGCCTCCGTTTCCAAATGTTCCTTGAGCCAGCCGAGGGTGAATTTCATGGTCACAGCCCTCCGGCGACGGTGGGAATGTCGAGCGGCGCGAAACCGTAATGGCGCAGCCAGCGCAAATCGGATTCATAGAACGTCCGCAGATCGGGAATGCCGTATTTCAGCATGGCGGCGCGTTCGATCCCGAGACCAAACGCATAGCCCTGATAGCGCGACGAATCGATGCCGCAGTTTTCCAGCACCTTGGGGTGGACCATGCCGCAGCCGAGAATTTCCAGCCAGTCGGCCCCGGCGCCGATGGTCAACCCGCCGCCTTCCCGCGAACAGCCGATATCCATCTCCGCGGACGGTTCGGTGAACGGGAAATAGGACGGCCGGAACCGCGCCGGCAACTCATCGACGCCAAAAAACGCGCGGCAGAATTCGATCAGACACCCCTTCAGGTGCCCCATATGGGTTGTCTCGTCGACCACCAGCCCTTCAATCTGGTGGAACATGGGCGAATGGGTCGCATCGTAATCGGCCCGGAAGGTGCGGCCCGGCACGATGATCCGGATCGGCGGCTTCATATCCAGCATGGTGCGGATCTGCACCGGCGAGGTATGGGTCCGCAGCACGCGCCGGGACCCGTCTTCCTTTTCCGGCAAATAGAACGTGTCGTGTTCCTGACGCGCGGGATGTTCGGGCGGAATGTTGAGGGCGGTGAAATTATTGAAATCGGTTTCGATGTGGGGGCCTTCCGCCACCTGAAACCCCATCTCGCAAAAAATCGCCACCATTTCGTCGATGGTCTGGCTGATGGGATGGATACGGCCCGCCGTTTGCGGGCGCGGCGGCAGGGTCATATCGATGCGTTCGTCGACAAGCCTGGCATCGAGAGCAGCGGTCTCGAGTGCTTCCTGACGGGCCGCGATGGCGCCGGCCACCGCATCCTTGACAACATTGAGCGCCTGGCCCCGTTCGCGGCGTTGCTCGGCGGCGACCTGGCCGAGCCCCTTCATCAGGTCGGTAATGCGGCCCTGGCGACCAAGTGCTGCCACCCGCAAGGCATCGAGCGCATCAAGGTCCGACGCGGCCGCGACCTCCGCCAGGAGTTCGTCACGCAATGCGTCGAGATTTTCCGTCGTCATTGTGCAGCCCTAGAGAATCGCCCGATGCACCGCGGGCCGGCGCATCGTATGCGACTGAAAGACAGGACAGGCGCCGATACCGGTATTCACGGGTACCCGAAAATCAGCCGGCGAGAGCAGCCTGTGCTTTTTCGCAAACCGATTTAAAAGCCGTCGGCTCGCGCACCGCCAGATCGGAAAGAACCTTGCGGTCCATTTCGATACCGGCTTTCTTTAGACCGTTTATCAGCTGCGAATAGGTCAGGCCGCATTCGCGGGCGCCCGCGTTTATGCGCTGAATCCACAGGCTGCGGAAATTACGTTTACGGACCCTGCGGTCGCGATAGGAATATTGCAGGCCCTTTTCGACCTTTTCCTTGGCGATGCGGAACGCGGCATGATTGCGGCCGCGATAGCCTTTCGCCCGAGCGAGAACTTTCTTGTGGCGCGCATGTGCCTGTACGCCATTATTAGCACGTGACATGGTATTCCTCCGTCAAACCGGCTGTTCAAAGATATGGCAGGAATCGCCGCACGATCTTGGCGTCCTGCGACGTCAAGGTGGTCGTGCCGCGCGCCTTGCGCTTCATCTTTTTAGGTTTTTCCTCAAGACAATGGCTCTTATAGGCGAAACCACTCTTGATCTTGCCGGACCCGGTCACGGAAAAGCGCTTTTTCGCGCTCGACTTGGTCTTCATTTTGGGCATTTCGGTCGTCCTTGTTCTGTGTGTTTCAGAACCCCAAGGCAGGCGCCTGCGGGGCTCAAACCGTTCCGGATAGCCTCGGCATGCCCTTAATTCAGGCCGGGCCATCCATACCCGCCGGAATCGCGAGGGATTCGCAGCGGAAGCGCGGGTTTATATAGACCAAAGACGCCAATTGCAAGCGATGGACTCGAACATCGCCGCAACGACAACGCGCTCGGTCGCCGGAGCGCCTGCACTTAGGTTGGCAGACGCCCGATCACCCTACTTGGGCGACATCAGCATGACCATCTGGCGGCCTTCCATGCGGGGCATGGATTCGACCTTGGCCTCTTCTTCCAAGTCATCCTTGACCCGGTAGAGCACCTTCATGCCGATATCCTGATGGGCGAATTCACGGCCACGGAACCTGAGCGTGACCTTGACCTTGTCGCCTTCCTCGAAGAACCGGCGCATGGCCCGCATCTTGACCTCGTAATCATGCTGGTCGATTCCCGGCCGCATCTTGATTTCCTTGATCTCGATGGTTTTTTGTTTTTTGCGCGCTTCGGCTTTGCGCTTCTGGTCGACAAATCTCAACTTGCCATAATCCAGAATCTTGCAGACCGGCGGATCGACATTGCCCGCCATTTCCACAAGATCGAGCCCTGCTTCTTCCGCTTTTTTCAAAGCTTCCGCGGTGGGCAACACACCCATGACCTCGCCGTCGGCGCCGACCAGCCGCACTTCAGGCGCGGTGATCAGATCGTTGATGCGCCGGCCGTCCTTTTGCGGCGGCGCCTGTTGGAAGGGTTTTCTCGCGATGTGCGTTCTCCTTTGCTGTTAGGCCGAAACCGTGGAACCCCTTTTGCGGATCTGGCCCGCGGGCGGTTCGGCTTCTACTTTGAGTCTATCCACCGCTTCGGCCAAGGCAAGAATTTCCTGGTTCTTGCCACCGAGGCGGCGAACGGCGACGGTTCGTGATTCGATCTCGTTGGCGCCGACGACGGCAATCGCCGGCACTTTCGCGAGACTGTGGTCACGCACCTTGAAATTGATTTTTTCGTTGCGCAAATCAAGCTCCGCCCTGAGGCCGGCCGCGGCAAAAGCGGCATGGACTTCAGCGGCGTACGAATCGGCGGCATCGGTAATGGTCGCCACCACGACCTGCACGGGGGACAGCCACAACGGCATGCGGCCGGCATAGTTTTCAATCAGGATCCCGATGAACCGTTCGAACGACCCCAGAATAGCGCGATGCAGCATCACCGGCCGGTGCTTGTGGCCGTCACTGCCGACATATTCGGCGCCCAGCCGTTCGGGCAGCACGAAATCCACCTGAAGCGTGCCGCATTGCCAATCGCGCCCAATGGCGTCGCGCAGCACGAATTCGAGCTTCGGCCCGTAAAACGCCCCTTCGCCGGGATTGAGCGAATAATCGAGCCCAACCGCCTTAACCGCTTCCAGAAGCGCACCTTCGGCCTTGTCCCAGACCGCATCTTCGCCGGCGCGGGTCGCCGGCCGATCGGAAAACTTGACGACGACTTCTTCAAAACCGAAATCGGCGTAAATCGCCAGCAGCAGGTCGCAGAAAGCCTGCGTTTCAGACGTGATCTGGTCTTCGGTGCAAAAGATATGCGCGTCGTCCTGGGTAAAGGCGCGCACCCGCATCAGCCCGTGCAGCGCGCCGGACGGCTCGTAGCGATGGCAGGACCCGAATTCGGCCATGCGCAGCGGCAGATCGCGAAAACTCTTGATGCCCTGGCGGAAAATCTGGACATGACCGGGGCAGTTCATGGGTTTGACCGCCAGCGTCCGCTCATCCTCGGTATCGACGGTAAACATATGCTCGCGGAATTTTTCCCAGTGACCGGAATTTTCCCACAGCACGCGGTCATACAGCGTCGGCGTTTTCACTTCGCGATAGCCGGCGGCTTCCAGCCGGGTGCGCATATAACGTTCGATGGCGCGATAAAGAGTCCAGCCCTTGTGATGCCAGAAGGCGGACCCGATGGCTTCTTCCTGGAAATGAAACAAATCCATTTCCCGGCCCAGCCGGCGATGATCGCGTTTTTCAGCCTCTTCAAGCTGGTGCAGATGGACCCTGAGTTCCTTGTTGTCGCGCCAGGCGGTGCCATAGATGCGCTGCAGCATGGCGTTCCGAGAATCGCCGCGCCAATAAGCGCCGGCGAGCTTGAGCAGCTTGAAACCGGTCCCCACATGGCCGGTCGACGGCAGATGGGGCCCGCGGCATAGATCGAACCAGTCACCCTGCCGGTAAACCGAGACAGCCTCACCCTCGGGAATGGCCTGGATCAGCTCCGCCTTATATTTTTCGCCCATTTCGGAGAAAGTGTGGATCGCGTCATTGCGATCCCATTCCTCGCGCTCGAACGGCATATCGGCATTGATGATTTCACGCATTTTTTCTTCGATCTTCTCGAGATCGTCGGGCGTGAAGGCCTCGTCGCGGGCGAAATCGTAGTAAAAACCGTTTTCGATCGACGGCCCGATAGTCACCTGCGTTCCGGGATAAAGCGCCTGAACCGCCTGGGCCATGACATGCGCCGCATCATGGCGGATCAGCGCAAGCGCCTCGTCGTCTTTGCGGGTGATGATGCGAACCTGGGAATCCTGTTCGATCGGGCGCGACAAATCGCGGACCTCACCATCGATGGCGACGCCGAGGGCCGCTTTGGCTAGTCCGGGTCCGATGGAGGCGGCCAGCTCGGCGCCCGTGACCGGGCCGTCGAACGAGCGCACGGTCCCTTCCGGCAAGGTGATGGCCACACCCTTACACACCGCTTCGTCGCGCGGCGCGTCTTCGTTCGCAATGCTCATAGGGCGAACATCTAGGGGATCATCACTCCGTCGTTACAGCGAGACACATACGCTACTCACTGCCGTTTAACGTAAACTTAACGCGGCGGCAACCTCATCGAGCTTCATATCCACAAGAGAGTCACGTTGCAGGATCGTCGTTTGCGGCCCGCGCGGCGCCGTCAGGGACGGATCCGACACCCCCGAGAACAGCACAACAGACGGACAGCCCGCCGCCGCGATCATGTGCATGGGGCCGGTATCGTTGCCGACCGCGCCGGCGGCGGCACGGCCAAGGGCGGCTATGTCGGCCAGGCTGGTCTGTCCGGTCAGGTCAAGGGCGGCCCCGCAGATGCCGCGAATGGCGGCGGCAAGCGGCGTTTCGCCCGCCGTGCCGAGGATTACCGGCTGAATGCCGCCGGCGGACAGCTTCGCGGCCAGGGCGCCATAGTTCGCGGCCGGCCAGCGCTTGGCGGGGCGATGCGGCGCACCACCGGGAACCAGCAGGCAGAAGCCGCCGGCCAGACCGAACCGGTCGATCGGGGCGGCGACCCAGGACAGATCCGTGTCCGGCACATGGCTGATTCCGGCCATCGCCATCTGTTCTTTCTGGCGTTCGATGGAATGCATGAAATCCCGTCGCGGGTTGGCGTGGGGATGGGAACAGCCGCGCGCGATTCCCGACCATTGGGGCCGGGCGCCGGTTCCCATGAGGCGGAAATACCAGCCGCTGCGGTCGGACGTCTGGAGATCGTACACCTTGTCGAATTGCCCGCCGCGCAATCGCCGGCGCAGCGCCCACCAGCGACTGAGCTGGATCAATGACGGCCGGTCGTCCTCCCAGAAATCGTCGAAATACGGGCTGGGTTTGAGAAAATCCACATAGGGCCGGGTGGTCAACAGCGTTATATGGGCGTCGGGGTGGGCCCGCCTGATGGCGGCGAACGGGCCCAAGGCCAACACAATGTCGCCGAGCGCGCCCAGTTTAATGACCAGGATACGCACCGGCGGTTCAGGCACCGTCACCCCGTTTCTCGGCCAGCAATTCTTCGTAGACAGCCAGGGTACGGTTGCACATCAGTTCCTTGGTGTAATCGGCCCGCACGTTTTCGATAGCGCGTCTGGCCAGGGCGTCGCGCGTTGCGGCATCGAGCGCCAACGCCTCCCGCAGCGCCACCGCCAGCGCGCTCGCATCCCCCGGCGGGACCAGCCATCCGGTTTCTTTTTGGGCGACCGTTTCGCGCGCCGCTCCATGATCCGTGGCGATAACCGGCCGGCCCATGGCCTGCGCTTCGGCGATCACCCGGCCGAATGCCTCAGCCTCCACCGAGGTAGAGACCACCACGTCGGCCAGCATGAAGGCCGCCGCCATATCGCGGCAGTCACCGGCGATCTGAACGATGTTCTGCAGATTACGCCGGGCGATTTCATTTTCGAGTTCGCGCACATAGGCCGTACGCCCCTGATCGCTGCCCACCAGGATACAACGCAGCCCGGTACGGTCTTCGAGACGCGCAATGGCCTCGATCAGAACCGAGTGGCCTTTCCAGCGGGTCAGCCTGCCGGGCAGCATGACCACACGGGCATCATCGGGCAGACGCCAAAGCTCCGCCAGCTGGATCACACGCTGGGCGCTGACCGCGGCGGGATCGAACACGCCAACATCGACGCCACGGGGAATAACCCGGATTTTTGCCGGATCGGCCGCATAGCGGCTGCGAACCTGATCGCCAATGAATTGGGAGATGGCGATCACGCGATCCCCCCGCGCCATGACGGAATTGTACCAGCGCTTGAGAGGATTGCCGGCGGTGTAATTGCCATGAAAGGTCGTCACGAGAGGCACATTGGTGCGTCGCGCCGCCGCCAGGGCGCTCCACGCGGGCGCGCGGCTCCTGACATGCAGAATATCCACGTTGTGGCGCCGCACCAGATTGGCGATGCGCCCGATATTGCGTTGCATGACCAGGGGATTTTTGCTGTCCACCGGCAGGGCTATATGTTTGCCGCCGCCGCGTTCGACCTCACGCACCATGATGCCGCCGGATGACGCCACCAGAGAATTCCAGCCGGCGTTGGTAAGAGCCTGGGCAATATCGACCGCCCCGCGTTCGACCCCGCCGGTTACCAGGGACGGTAAAATCTGAAGAACGGTGGGCGCGGCTTTTGTGCCAGTGCCAGGGGTGTTAGGTTCGATCGTAGTTTACTCCAAAACGCCGGGACGAAATTTGCCGTTGCGACCATAGCCTCGATGATCGGACAGCCATACCATTTATGACCGATACGCCACTATCTTATAACGATCCCGCGGCCAACAAGGACGCCGGAATATTAACACGCGCGGACGGCGCCACAATCGCCTACCACAAATCCGATGGCGGGGGACCCGGTATCGTATTTCTCGGCGGTTTTCGGTCGGATATGGCCGCCACGAAGGCCCAGGCGCTGGAAGATCATTGCCGGCGGGCTAACCGGGCCTTTATCCGGTTCGATTATTTCGGCCACGGCCTCTCATCCGGTGACTTCACCGAGGGGACCATCGGCCGCTGGACCGACGACGCGGTCTGCGTTCTGGACGAGCTAACCGACGGCCCGCAGATTCTGATCGGGTCGTCGATGGGCGGCTGGATCATGCTGCGGGCCGCCCTGGCGCGCACCGACCGCATCGCCGCCCTGATCGGCATCGCCGCGGCCCCGGATTTTACCGAAACGCTTATGTGGCAACGCTATCCCGAAGAGGTGCGGGAGACCTTGCGGCGCGACGGGATCTATTTCCAGCCGACACCCTATGAAGAAGGCCCCTACGCCATCACCATGAAGCTGATCGAAGAGAGCCGGCAACATTTGCTCCTCGATCGCGCCATCGATATTCGCTGCCCGGTCCATCTGATCCAGGGGATGAAGGACGACGCGGTGCCGTGGCGGCATGCGCTCGCGATCTCGGAAAATCTCGCATCGGAACAGGTAACGGTCACCCTGATCAAGGACGGCGATCATCGTCTGTCCCGCGACGAGGATCTGGCGCGGCTAATGCGCACCGTCGATTCCGTGTGCGAGGATATTGGTTAGCCGGACGCTTCCTGTTCCAGCACCCCGCGCAGCCCGCCGCGAAAATCGGGATAATCTAAAACCACCCCCAAGTCCGATTTTGTGCGTTTATTGGAAACCAGCCGGTTATCCGCATAAAAGCTTCGCGCCATGGGGCTGAGCCCGGCATCGTCGAAATCAACCAGCGGTGGCGGGTCGATCCCCAGCAGGTCGGCGGCGAAGGCCAGCACGTCCGCGCTGGCCGCCGGCGTGTCATCACAGACGTTGTAGACCGTACCCGGCGCCGGGCGCGTCATCGATGCCCGTAAAACCTTGACGATGTCGTCCACATGGATGCGCGAAAACAGATGATCGGGCCGGTCGATGCGTCTGGCGCGGCCGGACCGGATCTGGTCGAACGCGCTGCGCCCGGCCCCGTAAATTCCGGCCAGCCGGAAGATATGGACCGGCAGACCCGTGTCACCGAACCGCGCCAGCCATTCCGCCTCCGCCGCGACCCGGCCACGGCCCCTATCGGTGGTTGGCGCGCATATGGCGGTTTCATCGACCCAGGCGCCGCCCGTATCGCCATAGACGCTGGTCGCCGACAAATAGCCCACCCACTCAAGAGCGGACAGCGCCCCGATCGCCGCGCCATGATGGCGAAGCACCGGATCGCCCCCCTTATCGGGCGGGATCGACGTCACAAGGTGGGTCGTTCCGTCAAGCGCCGCGGAATCATCTATCGGATAATCGGAATCAAACCGGTGCGCCTCGATACCTTCCGCCGCCAGAGCGGCGCAGCCGTCGGCCGTACGGCTGGTGCCGGCAACCCGCCAACCCGCTGTTAGAAGCACACGGGCGAGCCGACGCGCGGTATATCCCAGACCAAAACAAAACAGGCGTGACATGATAGAGTCCTGAGCCATTCCCCGGCGAAGAAGCGCGGATTAAGCTGATCAGACATATGTCATGACCGTAAAAACTACAAACAAGTTCTGGAATCCGCTGGGGGCCCTGATGGCCGTTGCAATAATCGCTGCGTCGCCAACCGCCTCCAGCGCGCAGCAGCAGCAAAATCTGGAACCTCGGAGCGCCGAGGCACGGGAATATGATTCCTGCATGGCGCTCGCCCGCCGGGATCCGAAGGCGGCCCATGAATCGGCGCTGACCTGGCAGCTAAAAGGCGGCGGCGATGCCGCCATCCATTGTGTCGCCGTCGCGCTTCTCGGACTCGGTCAGCACGGCCAGGCAGGACAGATGATGGAAGAGCTGGCGGCGCGTACCGAGAAAACGCGGGTTGCCCTGAAATCCGGCCTGCTGGGCCAGGCCGCGAACGCATGGCTGATCGCCGGCCAGCCGTGGCGGACCGAAAAACTGCTGACCGACGCGTTGCGCCTGGTTCCCCGGGATGTGGAAATCCTGCTCGATCGGAGCATCGCGCGGGCCACGCTGGGCAACTATTGGGACGCCCTCGACGATCTGAACGAGGCGCTCGAGCGAGAACCCGACCGGGCGGATGCCCTGACATTCCGTGCCAGCGCCTGGCGCCGCGTCGATGCGCTTGATCTGGCGGAGAAGGATATCGAGGCGGCGCTGATAAGCCGCCCGGATTATCCCGATGGCCTGTTGGAGCGAGGCCTGATCCAAAAGGCGCGCGGCAATCGGGCCGCCGCCCGTGCCGACTGGCAACGTGTACTGGACATCGCGATAGAAGGACCGCTGACCGAAGCCGCGCGGCGCAATCTGGAAACCATGGACGTCAGGAGCCGATAGAAGGAATGCGGCGTGCGGGATGACCCGTCCGCCGCATAAAGTATGCCGCCGCGACCGAAAGTCGCAATATCCATAAACAAATTGTAAACGGAGTCCCGTGTAGTAATATTATCGCTGGCGGCTTATCCCGTTGACTCAGGTGGCGCTAGATGTAGTGTTTGCGCGACCGGCTTGCCCGGTCG
>JAQBTY010000118.1 GCA_027624735.1 Pseudomonadota bacterium
TTTCAATGGGCCCAGCAAGCGTTAATTTCGCTTTCTCAATGAGTCGGGGTATATTATAAAAATAAATTATTATTATGATAATATATCTGAATCATCATTTAATACTCATCCATCGGCAAGCAATGCCGCAAAAACCCTAAAAATCTGACCGGTCGAGCGTTATTCTTGACTTCCACCTCGCCTAAATCTTGAAGACCTTATGCCAGGGGCCTCTGATATTAAACGAGCTTCGTCCGATTGTGTCCGGTCAATACGTAGAGGACAGCGCCAGCGGCAATCGTCTCTATATTACCAGGTGATTCCGAACTCAGCCAAGTGGTGCTGGAACCGACAGCAAGCGCGCCGGCGAACAATCCCAATCCGGTAACGTTCATAACCCCGATGACGACGCCCGCCGCGCCGCCGATCAGGATAAGCGGCAGCATGTTTTCGCCGCTGCCAAATACCAACTCCGTCCACTCTGCCTTGCTTGGCAGCCGCCGGTTCCGCAGCAACATCAAGGCAAAAAGAACGAACGTAGCGGCCATCGCCGAGAGCGCGGGGGTAAAGGCCAGCCAGAACAACAGATAGATTAGAACGACGAGCGGAACCACGAAGATCCAGCCGCGTTTCAAGACGTCCGCCGCGCGAGGAAGTTCGCTTCTCGGCAATCCCACGAGCCCATGTCTTGCCGCGATGGCGTCGACCTGCAGGAACAGGCAAAGATAGTAGAGTATCGCTGGCACGGCTGCCGCCACGACAACTTCCATATAAGAGATCTCGAGAAATTCGGCGATCAGAAAGGCAACGGTGCCTGTGATGTCCCACCAGGTTGTTCACATTCAAGCGCGCTCGGCTGGGGTCTCGCATCCTGGTCCGAGCGCCCGCTGCATGAGGACCGTGTCGACCCAGCGGCCGAACTTGAAACCGGTGGCGTCGAGCGTGCCCACATGGCGGAATCCCAATTTTCGATGCAGCGCAATGGACCCTGCGTTGCCACTGTCACCGATGACGGCGATCATCTGCCGCCAGGACCCGGCTTCGCAGCGTGCGATCAAGGCGCTCAGAAGCGCTTGGCCGATGCCGTTTCCCTGCATCCCTTGCGCCACATACACCGAGTTTTCGAGCGTATAGCGATAGGCCGACCGCGGCCGAAAGGGCGATGCGTAGCTGTAGCCGGCTACTTGTCCGCCCAACTCGGCGGTCAAATAGGGAATGCCGAGCTTCACGACCCCGGCGCGCCGTGTCAGCAGTTCGTCAAGTGTCGGCGGCGTTTCCTCGAATGTACCCAGACCGTGTAATACCGCCTGTGCGTATATGGTCTGAATCGCGGGAAAATCCGCATCAACCGAGTCCCGAACGATGACTGAGGCAGCGTCCATGCCACGGGTGGAAGAGGGGAGATCGGCTGCCATATGGGACCGTTTACCGACCTTCGTACAAGGCCAGCACGGCACGGGCGGCGGCCATGGCGGCGGCATCCGCGTTGACATAGCCCATCACCTGCAATCCGAGCGGCAGGCCTTCGGCCTCCAGCACCGGCAGCGATATGGATGGCGTGCCGAGAATAGACGACGGTACCGCGAACACCGCGTCGCCGGTCCAGTCCAGCCCCTCCGGTGCGGGACCGGGGGCCGACAGGGTCACGCACACATCGGCATCCTTCTTGAGACCGTTATAGATGTCACGGATGCGCTGGCGTTTCTTCACCAGCCCCTGATAGTCCTCGAGCGTCATGGCTTCGGCCGCTTCCAGCCGGTCACGCGCCTGTTCGCTGAGCTTGCTGGGGTCCATGTCCCGGGCATAGGTATTGAGGGGCCAGCGGAAATCCCAATTATTGAGACCGCCCGACAAATCGATGCCTCCGGTTATTGCCGCCTCCACCGCCGCGACGCCAGAATGGCTGGTTCGGTCGATCACCTCGATACCGGCATCTTCCAATCTCCGTCTCGCCTCGTTCAGTGCGTTCTTGGCTTCCGGTACGGTACGTTCCCAGCCCTCTGTCTCCAGTAGTGCTATGCGCTTGGGCAGGGCAGCGGACGGAGCATCCATCGGGCCGGAAACCCCGAGATGGCCCGGATCGCCGCCGACCCGCGCGGTGATGGCGCGGGCGATCTGCCAGGTTTCTTCCAGGGTGGCAGCAAAGGTACTGGTGCTGCTCTGGCTGATGGTATCGAAGCTGCCGCCCCGGTTGATCCCGCCAAAGCTGGGCTTGAACGCAAACACGCCGCAGAAGCTTGCCGGCCGGATGGTGGACCCCAGCCCCTGGGTGCCGAGCCCACCGGGCACCATGCCACAGGCGACCGAGGCCGCGGTGCCACTGGATGATCCGCCGGGGGTGCGGGTCAGATCCCACGGGTTGCGGGTGCCGCGTGCTGGCTGGGCGGCGAATTCGGTAGTGACTGCCTTGGCGAGGATGACAGCGCCGGCCTCGCGCAGCGCGGCCACGGCGGCGCAGTCGCGCTTGCCCTCCCAACCGATAAACAGGTCGGAACCCTGCTCGGTCGGCATGTCGGCGGTTTCCATGATGTCCTTGATGCAGAGCGGCATGCCGTCGATCAGTGACAGGGTTTTTCCAACTTTCCAACGCTCGCTCGCTTTGTCTGCTGCTTTGCGCGCGCCCTCGATATTTGTGGCGACGAAGGCGCCGATGTCGGGTTCCAGCCTGTCGATTGCTTCCAGGCAATCCTCGAGAAAGTCGCGTGGGCTCGATGTACCGTCCTCGAACGAGGCGATTGCGGCGCGATAGGATCGTTTTACCGGTGTCTCTGTCGCCATGGGATTCCCTTTCGTCTGTGTCTAATCGATTGGCCTGAGTTCCATTCTGTAGCGTTGCCAGCGGGCCACGTAGCTCGCGGCAATTTTTTGCAGATGTGCCTTTTGCTCGTCCGACACTTCGCGGATGACTTTGCCTGGAGCGCCTATCACCAGCGAATTGTCGGGAATTTCCTTGCCCTCTGTGATCAGGGCCTTGGCGCCGATCAGACAGTTCTTGCCGATCTTTGCGCCATTCAGGATCACGCTGTTGATGCCGATCAGGCTGCCGTCGCCGACAGTGCAGCCATGCAGCATGACCATGTGCCCGACCGACACGTTTTTACCCAGCGTCAACGGAAACCCCGGATCGGTATGAAGCACGCAGCCATCCTGGATGTTGCAATTGTCGCCGATGACCATGGGATCGTTGTCGCCCCGCAACACCGATCCCCACCAGATGCTGACATTGTTGCCCAGCGTCACGTCACCCATCACATGGGCGCTGGGCGCAATCCAATGATTTTCACTCGTTGTTTTCGGAACTTTGTCGCCTAAAGCGTATTTCATTGTTTCCTAGGCCTGGGATTCCACGATCCGGTTGCGCAGCGTACCGATGGCGGGCGCGATGACCTCCACCAGATCGCCGGGTTTCAGGAACCGTGACGGATCCGGCATGCCGTCATCCATTGTCTGGGACGAATCCGCCGCTGTTCCGGCGCCGGTGCCGCCGCTCAATATGTCACCGGGATAGAAGGTGAAATCGCGCGACAGGTATTCCATGTATTCGCCGTAGGAAAACGCCATGTCGCCTGAATTATATTTCTGGCGTTGCTCCCCATTAACCAGGGTTTCGATATCCACATCCAGCGCATCGACCTCGCCCACCACGATGCAGGGGCCGATGGTGCAGCTGGTGTCGAAATTCTTCTGCATGGCGAATTTCATGGGTCCGCCTTCGGGCGACATGCGGATGCTCCAGTCGCTCAGCAGGGTGACGCCCCAGATATAATCGTTCATGTCGGCTGACTTGATGTTCTTGCCCTGCTTACCGAACACCATGGCTACCTCTCCCTCATAATCGAGCCGCGTGCAGCGGGCGGGATAAATCACATCGCTTTCGTGGCCGCCGGATTCCCGGTCGACCTTCCAGAAGCCCCAGAATCCCCGGTTTCGCACATAGTCACGCGCGCTGCCTTCGGTAAACGGGCTGGCCTCGCCACGCTCGACCCGCCGCTTGGCCATGGCTTCGGCATGCTGGGCGAAGTTGCCGCCGGCACAGGCGACGCGGGCATTGTTGGCCCGGGGTGCATGGAGTTTTACCTCGTCCGCGCTGAACACAAGCTGTTCGCCGCGCAGGCCGGCACCGCCGTTGGACAAATGATCCAGCGCGGTGTCGATGTTGTCGAGCGCCCGCTGACCGCCTTCGATCAGCCGCCCGAGATCGGACGGCGCCAGGGCGTCGGCGACGATATAGGCCTCCGCCTCGTTTTCTTTCTCGCGCAGATACTTGGCGTAGGCGCCGGAAATATCGACAATGTCATTGCCGCGCAGCACGCCGGTGCGTTTGTTGGGTCCGTAGACGACGATTTTCATTTTGGTTTCCCCTTAGAAATTTGAATTAGGAATGGAATAGGGAATCGATTGTGCCGGCCGCGGCGAACAAATCCGCATCCTGCTGGATATAGCCGAACAATTGCAGACCGAGCGGTAGGCCTTCATCTTTCAGGACCGGCAAGGTCAGGCTGGGCACACCCAGTAATGACGTGGGTACCGTGAAGACGGGATCGCCGGTCGAATCGAGACCGACCGGGGCACAGCCGGGCGCCGACAAAGTCATGCACAGCGACGCCTCCGACTTGAGTGCTTCATAGGTGGCGCGAACGGATTCGCGTTCGGCAAGCAGCCCCTGATATTGTTCCTGCGTCATTTTCCGCGCTTCTTCCAGCCGGCCTACCGCGCTGGAGCTGAGCTTTGATTTGTCCATATCGCGCGCGTAGGTGTTGAGTGGCCAGTGGCCTTCCCAGGCATTGATCTGCATGGACAGTTCCCGCGCGGTGGCGATGGCTTTCTCCACGCCTTCGACCGCGCTGCTCGACGTCCGGTCTATGACATCGATATCGGCGGCCCGTAGTTTCTCTCGGGCATCCGCCATCGCCTGCCGGGCGCCATTGGTGGCGCGGGGCCATCCGGCGGTCTCCAAAAAGGCGACGCGCTTTGGTTTGACGGCCGCCGGCAGCTCGATGGGCCCCGACAGGCCGGGATAGCCCGGATCGCCCCCGGCGCGCAAAGACATGGCTCGCGCCACCGTCCAGGTATCGGCCAGCGATGCGCCCAGCACGCCGGTACAGCTCTGGCTGAAATTGTCAAAGCTGCCGCCGCGGTTGATGCCGCCGACGCTGGGTTTGAAGCCATAGGCCCCGCAATAGCCGCTGGGGCGAATGATCGAGCCAATGACCTGCGATCCGAGCGCCGCGGGTAACATGCCGATTCCGACCGCGGCCGCCGAGCCGCTGCTGGAGCCCCCGGGGGTCCGTGTCGTATCCCAGGGATTGCGGGTCGGCGACGGGTGGGACGACGCAAACTCGGTGGTCACCATCTTGGCGACGATCACGGCGCCGGCTTCGCGGAGCGCGGCGACGGCGGCGCAATCGCGCTTGCCTTCCCAGCCGGTGAACAGGCCGGAACCCTGACCGGTGGGCATATGGGCGGTTTCCATGATGTCCTTGATGCCGATCGGCATGCCGTCGATGGGTGACAGGGTCTTGCCGGATTTCCAGCGCGCGTCCGCTTCATCGGCGGCTTTGCGCGCTGCGTCGAAATTGGTCGAAACGATGGCGCCGACCCGTTCTTCCTGCGCCTCGATGACCTCAAGACACCGTTCGAGAAAGGCGCGCGGTGAATCGCCGCCATTCTTGAAGGCGGCGGTGGCCGCGAGATAGGGCCGCCGGCCCAATCCCTCCGTGGGGTTCTGTTCAGATGACATGGTATTCTCCCTGGATAAACCGTTTTACCCGTCGCGATAAGCGTCCATCAGCGGCTTCTGCTGACCGCCGTCGATTTCGATCATGGTGCCGTTGATGAAGGTCGCGAGGGGCGAGGCGAGATAGGTGACCAGGCTGGCCACTTCCTCGCATTCGGCGATACGGCCGAGCGGAATGCTGCGCGGCGCCAATTGATTGGCTTCCTCAAAGGGAAGCTTCATGTCGCGCGCCATGGCCTTGACCAGCCCGTCCCAACGCTCCGTGCGCACGGGGCCCGGATTGACCGCGACGAAGGTGATGTTGTCGCCGCCATATTGGCCAGCCAGTGACATGGTCAGGTTTTGCCCCGCCGCATTGGCGGCGCCCGGCGCCACTTCCCAATAGGACGGCTTGACCCCGTCATTACCGATCAGATTGACCACGCGCCCGCCGCCTTCAGCCCTCATGTGGGGCACGACGGCGCGGGTGCAGCGCACGTAACCGAAGAATTTCAGGGCCAGCGCGGCCTCCCAGTCTTCGTCCGTCAGGGATTCAAGCGTGCCGCCGGCGGCGGAGCCCGCGTTGTTGATCAGAATATCCAGCTTGCCCAGCGCCTCGATGCTGCCCGCGATAAAGGCATTGGCGTCTTCGGTCTTTGTCAAATCGGCGACGATGGGCACGATTTTGCGTTTGGTCTGCAAGGCGATCTCGGCGGCGGCTGCTTCCAGCGGTTCCTGGCGCCGGGCGCAGATGGCGACATCGACGCCCTCCTTTGCCAGACTTAACGCGATTGCCTTGCCTATACCGGCGCTGCCGCCGGTGATCGCTGCCGTCATGCCATCGAGCTTTAAATCCATCGTCGCGTCCCGTCTTTAGTTTTGTGTTCGTTTTGTGCCTTTGACCCATAATCCACCAATTTCGCCCCACAAGGGAAGGGTGCGGCGCGATATTTTCACTGGCTTGATTTATGCGCTACGCTGGAGAAAGAAACGGGGGACAGGGCCAATGAACGAGAGCGCACCCAGGCGATATATCGGCCAATCGGTCAACCGGCTTGAGGACAAGCGCCTTCTGCGTGGTGAAGCCCGCTTTATCGACGATGTGACCGGCCCAGACATGGCGGCCATGGCGATCCTGCGGAGCCCCCACGCGCATGCCTGGATTACCGCTATCGATTTGAGTAAGGCGCGGAATTTTGCCGGGGTCATCGATGTTTTTTCCGCAGCCGATTTGGGTGAGAATTTGCCGCTGATCCCCTTGCGGCTGACACCGTACAAGGATTTCGAACGATTTCTTCAGCACCCAATCGCTGTCGACAAGGTCCGCTTTGTCGGCGAACCGGTCGCTGTCGTTATCGCGGAAAACCGCTATATCGCGGAAGACGCACTCCCTCAAATTTCGGTCGATTACGACATCCTGCCGGCGGTGACGAGCCGGGACCAGGCCGCTGCCGGTGAGGTGCTGGTCCATGATGCGGCGGGTGAAAATCTGGCGACACGCTACACTGTGTCGCGGGGCGATCTGGACGATGCTTTTCGCGACGCGCCTTATACAAGGCGGGCGACGTTTGTCACCAACCGCCACGCACCTTGCCCCATGGAAACGAGAGGGCTGGTTGCCGAATTTGACCCTGCCAAGCCGCTTCTCCGACTTTATGGCGCGACCAAGGTGACCTATTTCAATCGCCGGCATTTGGCCGCTGCGTTCGATCTTCCGGAACAAGCGGTGGAGCTAATAGAGGTCGATGTGGGCGGAGGGTTTGGCGGACGAGGAGAGCTTTACCCGGAAGATTATCTGGTGCCCATGGCCAGCCGGCGCATCGGTCGTCCGGTCAAATGGATCGAGGACCGCCGGGAACATCTGATGGCTGCCAACCATTCGCGCGATATCGATTTCGAAGCGGAGATAGCAGCTAACCTGGACGGCACCATTCGCGGTCTGCGCGCCAGGGTCCGCGGTGACATGGGGGCCTATATCCGGACCAATGGCGGCGTGGTTCCGGCCCGCGCCGCGCAATGCTTGCCGGGTTCCTATCGAATTCCGGCCTATAGCTGCGACGTGGAATTTCTGATCACCAACAAGACACCTGTCGGTACCTATCGCGGCCCCGGCCGGTTTGAAGCGGGATTTTGCCGTGAACGGCTCATTGACATGATGGCGGCGGATTTGGAAATCGATGCCGCCGAGGTCCGGATGAGAAACCTGCTTACCCCGGAAGAGCTGCCTTATCGTACCGGTGAGCTGGCGCTGGGCGACCCCGACTCTACGTTCGAGCGCGGCGATTACCCGGCGGGCTTTCAGCGTGTGCTTGACGAAATTGGCTATGCCGACTGGCGAGACCGGCAGGGCGAGTTGGTCGATGGCAAATATATGGGGCTTGGTCTCGCCTGCTTTACCGAAAGCAGCGCGCCTGGCCCGCCCGAGACCGCGCGCATCACGGTGGGGTCCGACGGCGCCATCGAAGTGCGGATTGGGGCGTCCTCTGTCGGACAAGGTGTTGAGACAGGCATGGCCCAAATCTGCGCCGAGCTGCTTGAGACCTCCATGGACGGTATCACCGTTCTTCATGGCAGCACGACTTTGTTGGCGAGCGGTGGGGGCACCTTCGCCAGCCGCAATACAGTGATGGCCGGCAATGCCGTGCGGGTCGCGGCGGAAGGCTTGCAGGCGCGCTGTCTCGAGCTGGCCGCGTTACGCTGGAACGAGGCGGTGGACGCGCTTGTCTATACGAACGGCGGTGTCAGGCGTGCCGCCGCCGGCAATGACGATTTTCTTAGTCTGGCCGAGCTTGCAGCGTTCGATTCAGAAGGGCTATCGGCGGATGGCGATTACAGCAATGAGGGCAAGGTGTCGTTTTCCAATGGCGCCCACGCTGCCCTCGTTGCCGTCGATCCGGAAACCGGCGAGGTCGAGTTGTTGCGCTACGTCCTGTCGGAGGAGGTCGGCCGAATCCTCAACCCTGCCATGGTGGAAGGTCAGGCGATCGGCGGGGTGGTCCAGGGTCTCGGTGGCGCATTGCTGGATCATTTGATCTATGACGATGACGGCCAGCTTCTGACTACGAACTTCGCCGACTATCTGTTGCCGGTCTCTACCGGACTGCCCGAGATCACCAGCCTTACTTTTGAGGACTTTCCATCTGCCGCCAACCCCATGCATTTCAAGGGGGTGGGGGAAGGCGGTATCACGTCGGTCGCCGGCGCGGTCGGCAACGCGGTGGCTCAGGCGCTCAAAGGATTTGGCGTTGAGATTACGCAACTGCCGCTGAGCCCCGCCAATCTTCATGCATGGCTTAGCAAAGAAAGAAACAGCCGATGACCATCGACGTTCATGCCCATTTTGTCCCGCCATCGGTGATCGAGACCCTGGCCAACCGCGGCGCCGATTTCGGCATCGATCTGGTGGAGACCGAGCCCGGCTGCCAATGCTGCCAATTCCCGTCGGGCATGCGGATCAGGCCGTTTTTCGAGACATTGACCAACGTCGATCTAAGGCTCGCCGACATGGACCGCCAGAAGATCGACCATCAGGTTCTGACGCTGTGGGCCGATATCTTCGGCTATGAATTGCCGCCCGATAAGGGCGCGGCATGGCATGGGATGATGAACGATTGTCTCGCGCGGCTATGCGGGCAAACACCGGAACGGTTTTCATGGATGGGGTCGGGGCCGCTGCAGGATGCAGCCCTCGCCGCCCGCGAACTGGAACGGACCATGGCTGAAGGCGCCATCGGGACCATGGTGGCGTCGCACGTCAATGGGCGCAATCTGGGCGATTGCGATCTCGACGAATTCTGGGCGGCGTGCGTCGCGTTCGGTGCGCCGGTGTTTATTCATCCGGTTCAGCCGGTCGCCCCGCCGCGCGCCGAACGCTACGCGCTCAACCAGATCGTAGCCTATACCAACGACACCACCCTGACGGTGGGCTCGCTCATATCCAGCGGGGTGCTTGACCGATTTCCCGCGCTCCAGCTCATCCTGTCCCATGGGGGAGGGTCGGTGCCGTTCCTGATCGGCCGGTTCGATCGCATGCACCAGGCCGCCGATCATAAATTTACCGGTGTGGCGGCGGCGGAGAAGCCGTCGGATTATCTCACCCGGTTTCACTATGACACCATCCTGCATCACGGCCCGGCGCTCCGCTATCTGCGGGATTTGGTGGGCGTGGACCGTATGGTGCTCGGCACCGACGCGCCCTTCCCGCCGGGCGACCCCGATGCGCTCGGTTCTTTGCGCGCGGCGGATTTTTCCAATGCGGAGATCACGCAAATCGCCGAAACCAACCCGCGATCATTGTTTAAAGCGCTTGTTGGGTAGCGCAGCTTAAAATCTGGCGTGGCCTTGTATCGGCTACAGCAGCGATGGTACCTTTTACCGTCAATTCTGACTTAACAGAACGGGGATGAACTCTGCCATGGCCTTGATAGAAGTTGGTAATCAGGCGCCGGCGTTCTCGCGACCCAACCAGGACGGAGCCGCCGTATCGCTGGACGATTTTGCCGGCAAATACGTGCTTCTCTGGTGGTATCCGAAAGCCGACACCCCTGGCTGAACCATCGAAGGCAACGGGTTCCGTGATAGAATCCAGGACTTCACAGCCAAGAATGCCGTTATCGTGGGGATCAGCATCGATCCGTCCGGTGACAACAAAGCGTTTAAGGAAAAATTCGATTTTCCTTACGATCTGCTCAGTGACGCGGATTTGTCCATGACCAAAGCCTATGGCGTGGATGTGACCGATTCAGGCCGCTCAAGCCGTAAATCCGTACTCGTGGGTCCGGACGGTAAAGTCGCCAAGGCCTATGATCCGGTAACACCGGCCGATCACCCCGATCAGGTGCTTGCCGACCTCGGCTAGGCGGTAAGATCAATGACGGTATAAGACGGCCAACGCCGTTCTTCCGCGCAAGCGGGAGAACGGCGCGGCTGTTTGCGGGGTGCGGTTCAGTCCCGCTCGATCCAGCGCCGGTCGGGGCCGCGATAGGTTTCGGCGACGATGAATTGGCGGGGGTGCTCGAGTGTGGCGCGGATGCGCTTGAACAGAGCGGTCGGCACGACGGGCTTGCCGATGAATTCATGGATTCCCGCTTCCCGCGCCGCCAGGATGACCGATGCCTCCGTATGGCCCGATATCATGATGATGGGGACTGTGGGATCGATCCCGCCACCCTCGGACCAGCGTATGTGGCGGGTGAATTGGACACCGTCCGAGCCCGGCATCTCGTAATCCACCAGGATAAAATCGATCGCGACGGACTGCAGGGTGTTGATCGCATCGGCGGCGTCGTCAGCTTCCAGGACGTTGCCTATCCTGTACGCCGCCAGCGCGTTTTTTATCAGAGTCCGGCAAAACCGGCTGTCGTCAACGACCAGGAATTTGAGACGCGAGTAATCCACATCGGGGTGATCGCCGCGCTCATCCTGATCGGTTGCGACGGGGGAGCGGGTGGCGTTTGCGACGCTGTTCGCAACTTCAATGTCGAGCTTGGAAAGGGCGGCTTGAATTTTCCGTAGAGATATAAACGGTGTGATAACAGCCATGGCAAAACCCTCACTTTCCTATTGTCGCTCCCAAAACATTTCTTCTGGCGGAGAAATATTCGATCTGCACCATTCGTGGCTTATCCCGTTAACTCAGGCTCGTCTATAT
>JAQBTY010000119.1 GCA_027624735.1 Pseudomonadota bacterium
AAAGCAAAAACAATAATCAGATTGAATCGTATCCTGACCCGCGTTTCAAGTCCGACAGGCTGCTAGCGCTGTTTCAATCCCCATAGCCTGGACCGCTGCGTCGCTAAAAAGTGCGTAGCTGCGCACACCGGTGGCTATTTTGACGTCCGTCTTGGCCATACGGTGAACCAGGATGACGTCAGCACCGGAGATGTCCTTTACTGGACCGACCTCCATCTCATCGAACGTGCCGTGATGAGCCATGATTTTCAAATCAAGTAAATTGACATTGGCACAGGCCTGACAGGGACAGGTGGTGTTGGCGATGATGTTCTGTCGGCGGGTTGCAAACGCGTTGTAGAGGTTTTCGCAGATGGTGAGAAATGTCTCGCCGGAGGGAAAATCTTGTTGCGTCGAATAGGCCAGCACGGCGTCTCCATCCATCTTCCAGAATTGAAGCGGCTCCCCCACCTGCTCGACCATGGAGCTTAACAGTGACTGCAGGATCGGATTGGCGTGGTCTTGCTCGGAAGATGTCAGGAACTGGGTATAGCCGGAGATATCGGCGATCAGGAGATAACCAATGTGAGTTGTCATCGCAAACCTCCAGGCTGTTGGTGAGCAGATTTATTACAATCCCGGGGCGCTAGGACGAAAGCCAGCCTGCGTCATTGGTTACAGTTACCGGCGGCTGGTTCGCCCTAAGTCGCTTGTCAACTATGCGTAAAACAGTTGTTCCTGCGATACGCCTTCGTCCCCGAACGTGATCAATCCGGCGCCAATGATGTCGCCTACTTGCCACTTACACCACGCTGTACCGCCATCGACGACGACGTCAGTAATGACCATCTTGTCGTCCAGCTTTCTGAGTTCCGCGATGTAACCAGGCAGGTCGCCTTTTGCGTACGTATTTCCGTCTTTATCGAGAAGCTTGTAGTCGTCTGTCACGTTCGTAGAAATTGTATCGGCGTTTAGCTCCCCAAACCCGGTCGCATAGCCACCCAACTTGTCTGCTGCTGCCATGTCTCTTCCCCCCTCGTTCGTTTAAATACACCGCGCGTAAATAGTATCACAGAAAGGTGAACAGGCGGAATCTTTGCGCTCCGAAGTCCCTTTGGCTAGGCTCGCCTTCCGGAAAGCAGTTTCAGTGGCGGGTTTCGCTAAACGGGAAATGCGCGATGGTCTGAGGTCCGATGGACGGACAATGGTGGTGGATTGGTTTTGCCCCTGTTTAGTGGACACATCCATTGGCCACTTTAGGCCCATTCTAGGTGTCCACTAAACAGGGGCAAAACCACTTTTTGAACTGTCCATCAAAACAGGGCAAGACCAACAAACGGACTAGAAAGACTGGTCGCGTTCGTGTCTGGTTGGAGGGGTGGAACAGACATTTGAGGCGGGTTTATCGCCACGCCTCCCTGCTAGTCCAGCTTCATCCCCTGATCGATCCAGAGACCGAGCAGTTTGCGTTCTTCCGGCGTCATCCTGGTGATGTTGCCGAGCGGCATGGTGCTGGTCAGAACGGCGGTTCGTTTGATCATGGCGGCGTGTTTATGAATTTCCTCCGGCGTGTCGAACTTGATGTTCTTGGGCGGTGTCTCGAATCCCTCCTGAACCGGTTTGGCGGTGTGACAGGCGGAACAGCGGGTCCTGACCAGCAGTTCGATTTTTGCGAACGGGACCGGCGGGGCGTTGGCCGCCTCGATTTTTGCCGCCACCTGGGGACCTGAAACCCACGCCGCCAGGGAAGCCATGGCGACGATGGCAACGGGCACCGGCCAGATAGCCGACGATCCCGAATTGCGCAGATTGAACCAGTGCCGCACCAGGGCGCCAATAATAAACAGCGCGATCAGCACGGCCCAATTCTGGGCATGGCCATAGGTTTCCGGATAATGGCTGCTGATCATGACGAACACGATGGGCAGCGTCATATAGTTGTTGTGGACCGAGCGCTGCTTGGCGAGAACGCCGTAGGCCGGATCGGGTTCTTTCCCCGCTTTCCTTGCATTGACCAGGTTCTGCTGGCCGGGAAGTATTCTGATCCACACGTTGAGCACCATGACGATGCCCATCAGCGCCCCCACATGGACATAGGCGCCACGGCCCGAGAGGATCTGGCTCAGCCCAAAGGCCACGCCGCACAAGCCGGCGAAAGAAACGGCTGCGGCGAGGGCGCCGTTTTCGTTGCTCCAGTTGGACATATACAGCGTGTCGTAGAGCAGCCAGCCAACAACCAGCGTGCCGGCGCCGATGCCAACCGCCTGCAATTTGGTGATTTCCGACACCTGCGGATCGATTAGAAAGGCTTCCGATCCCAGATAAAAGACCACGGCCAGAAGGCCTATGCCGGTGATGCCGGTCCAGGCTGCTTCCCACTTGAACCAGTGCAAAGTACGCGGCATCACCTTGGGCGCTACCATGATCTTATTGACCTGGTAGAACCCGCCGCTATGGACCATCCAAAGCTGTCCCTCGATTTCGTCGCTCGGCTCGGCCGGTGCTTCGAGATGCGAATCGAGCCACATGAAATAGAACGACGAGCCGATCCAGGCGATTGCGACAATGATGTGCGTCCAGCGCAACATGAGATTGAGCCAGTCGAGGACAATGGCTTCCATGAAAACTTACTCCTTGACTGTACTGAGCACGCGAAGGCTGACGATGCGCCCGATATTGCGGATCGCTTCCTCGATTTCCATTGCCTTACTGTTTTCCAAACGGGTCTCGAACGCCGCCAGGATGGAGTCTTTCGTATGATCCAGCACGGCGATAATGAAAGGAAAGCCGAATGATTCGCGATAGGAATTGTTCAGCCGGTTGAACCGGTTGAACGCCGCGTCGGTCAGGCTGTCGAGACCGGCGCTTGCCTGTTCACGGGTCGAATGGCCGGTCAAACCACCGGCCCGCGCCGCCTTGCCGGCAAGATCAGGATGCGCCCTGATAAGCGCCAGCTTTTCGTCTTCCGACGCGGCCATCAGGATGTCCATGAGGGCGCTGAGTAAGGCGTCGCGGTTTGCAAAAGGGCGCCGCGCGGTCGCCCGTTGCACCAGCCATGGCGAATTTTCGAATACATCGCCCAGCGCCGCAATGAAGTCCGTATCGGCGCCTTTATTCAACTGGCTCAGCGTAACGCCCTCAGCCATCGATTGCTCCTCCGGCGCGGAAATGCATATCTTGCACGGCATCCAGAATGCGCTCCGCCGTTGCTGGCGTGTCCATCTGGGCGGCGAAGCGGTGACCCGACAGGCTTGATACAGCATCGCGGATAGCGAGCCAGACAGAGATCGCCAGCATCAAAGGCGGTTCGCCGATTGCCTTGGAGCGGAAAATGGTCGGTTCCCGGTTGGGCGCGTCTTCCAGAATATGAACGTTGAAGTCCGGTGGCACGTCGCGGCTGCCCGGGATTTTATAGGTCGACGGTCCGTGGGTCCTGAGCGCGCCCGTCTTGTCCCACCACAGCTCCTCCATGGTCAGCCAGCCCATGCCCTGGACAAACGCGCCTTCGATCTGTCCCAGATCGATCGCCGGGTTGAGCGAACGGCCGCAATCCTGAAGGATGTCGGCGCGCAGCACACGAGACTCGCCCGTCAGCGTGTCGATGGCGATTTCCGACACGCAGGCGCCATAGGAATAGTAATAGAATGGGCGGCCGGTCATTGTCGTGTCATCCCAGGCGATCTTGGGTGTCGCGTAAAACCCGGTGGCAGACAGGGACACGCGGTTCTGCCAGGTCAATTTCGCCAGTTCGGGAAACGGGATCCCCTGATTGCCGGCATGGACATGGTTGTTGCGGAACTCGATCTCGCCTTCAGCCACGTCGAAATGCTCGGCGGCGATCTTTGTCATCCGGGTCTTGATTTGCTGGGCGGCATCATACGCGGCCATCCCGTTGAGATCGGAGCCCGATGACGCCGCGGTCGCAGACGTGTTAGGGACCTTACCGGTGTTGGTGGCGGAAATTTTGACGTGGTCGATATCGATGTCGAACACCGATGCGACCACTTGGGCGACTTTCACGTAAAGTCCCTGGCCCATTTCCGTGCCGCCGTGATTCAAATGGACACTGCCGTCTGTGTAGACATGCACCAGCGCCCCGGCCTGGTTCAGAGTCGGCAGGTTGAAGGAAATGCCGAACTTGACCGGCATCATCGCGATACCTTTTTTGATGATTTTGTTTTCCCGGTTAAACGCGGCCAAGGCCTTTTTTCTGGCCGGATAGTCGATCTCGCGGCTCAGCCTGTCGACCATATCCTCGATGATGTTGTCGTCGACAACCTGGCCGTAATGGGTCGTGTTGCGATCGGCCTTGTCATAAAAATTCACCCGCCGGACATCGTCCGGGTCGAGCCCCCGGTCGCGCGCGATATGGTCCATGATGGTCTCGATCGCCACCATCCCCTGCGGACCGCCAAACCCCCTGAAGCCGGTGTTGGACACCGTGTTGGTCTTGCACGGATAGCCATGGATATGGGCGTTCGGCAGATAGTAGCAATTGTCCACATGACACAGCGCGCGGATCAACACCGATGACGACAGGTCCGCGACATGGCCGGCGCGGCAGGCGAGCAGGATATCGATGGCTTCGATACGGCCGTCGGCATCGATTCCGACATCATAGCGAACCAGAAAATCGTGCCGTTTGCCGGTGATGACCATGTCGTCATCGCGGGTCAGCCGCAATTTGACCGGGTGTCGCGTGTGTGCCGCGGCAAGCGCCGCCAGGGCTGCGATAATGGTGGCCTGGCTTTCCTTGCCGCCGAAGCCGCCGCCCATGCGCCGCGTCTCCGTGGTCACCGCGTTGACAGGAATACCGAGGATCGTGGCGACCCCGTGCTGTACTTCGGTCGGATGCTGGGTCGACGAATAGACCAGAATGTCGCGGTCTTCCTGCGGCACGGCCAGCGCAATATGCCCTTCCAGATAAAAATGATCCTGTCCGCCGCACGAAACTTCACCGGTGATACGGTGCGGTGCTGCCTTTATGGCTCCCGCGGCATCGCCCCGCCGCATGGTTTGTTTGGGCGACGTCAAATGACCGCGCTCGAGCGCCTCTTCGATACTCAGTACTGCTTCTAGCGGTTCATATTCGACAGCAACAAGCGCGGTTGCCGCGCGCGCGATATCCATGGTTTTGGCGGCGACGATGGCGATGGGGTGACCCACATACTCGACCAAATTTTCGGCCAGGACGGGTTCGTCGCTGAAGATCGGGGCCACGTCATTGCGGCCCGGGATATCGCCGGCGCACAAGACCGCCGCGACACCGGGCAGGGAAGCGGCCGCCGTCACGTCGATTGATTTGATGCGGGCATGGGCGTGCGGTGATTTGACGAGGGCGGCGTGCAGCGTGCCGGCAAGTGAGGGCATGTCATCGATAAAGACCGATTGCCCGGTGACATGATTGTGGGCGCTGTCATGGCGCGTGCTGGTGTGAACCGCACCGCTGATCTGACTTGCCGCACTCATAGCGCCATCACATCGATCAGCGTTGTGGAATTGCTCGTTTCCTCGAAAACCCGTCGAACCAGATTGGCGGCGATTCGGCGTCGGTAATCGCCGCTGGCCCGAAAATCGCTGATCGGTGCAAAATCCGAATTCAGTGCAGCGCCGGCGGAATTTGCGGTAGCCGCATTCCACGGCGCCCCCTCTAGCGTGGCCTCGCACTTGACGGCGCGGGCAGGCGTCGCCGCCATGCCGCCGAAGGCTACGCGGGCCTTCTCCACCGTGCCGTTGCGGATAGTCAGGGCAAATACCCCGATGACGGCGGATATGTCCTGATCGAACCGTTTGGAAATTTTGTGGGCTTTGTAGATCGTATCCGGGTGGGGCAGGGGGATGCGTATGGCTTCGAGGATCTCGTCCTCGGCGAGGGCCGTCTTGCGGTAATCCACGAAGAACGCCTCCGCCGGGATTTCACGCACGCCGCGCCTGGACCGGGCGATAAAGACGGCTTCGAGAACCAGAAAAATTGGCGGCGTATCGCCAATGGGCGAGGCGTTGCATACGTTTCCGCCCAAGGTGCCCAAATTTCGTATCTGACGCGAACCGATCCGGCGGATGAGGTTCGCGAAGGAAGGATAAAATTCCTCAAACAGCGGTAACGCGGCGGTGTAGGTTACCGCCGCGCCGATGGTGATGTGGGTTTCGGTGCGCTCGATGCGGGCCATCTCAGGCACCTGCGCCGTCCAGATCACACGCCCTAAACGCTTGCGATCCTTGCTGGCCAATATGCCAAGATCAGTGCCGCCGCCCAGCAGATAAGCGTCCGGATAGGCCGCCCGCAGACGCACGAGCTCTTCCAGCGATGGGGGGGCATGAAAATTTTCTTGATCGAATTCATATGAGTCCGATAACGCTAATCCTTGAATCGAAGTCATTCTTTTCCCTGACTCACGGGCAAATCGATCGGCGGGGGGGGAATCAAGCGTCAGCGCCGCATCGACGATGGGGCGGTACCCGGTGCAGCGGCACAGATTGCCCGCCAGCGCGTCGTGAATTTTCTCTGTTTCGACCGGGTCGCCGCTATGGTGAAAGGCGAACAGCGCCATGACGATCCCCGGTGTGCAAAATCCGCACTGCGACCCGTGCTCCGCCACCAGCGCCTGCTGGATTGCGTGTGGTGTGCCGTCCTGTTCCGCCAACCCTTCGACAGTGATAATTTCCTTGCCGTCGAGCTGCGGGACCAACATCAGGCAGGCATTGGCCGCCTCATAGTCAAGTCCGCCGTCCCTGGCGCTTGCCGTGACAATGGTGCAGGCGCCGCAATCGCCTTCGGCGCAGCCTTCCTTGGTGCCCGTAAGCCCGCGCCGCTCGCGGAGATAATCGAGCACCGTCATCGAGGGCGATACCGCGCTCTCCTCGCAGGGTTCACCGTTCAGAATAAAGCGGATCGGCATGCTGCCTCCCGTCTCCCCCTTGACGTCGCGGACTATTGGCCCGCGGCGCGGTATTCGGCGATCGCCGCATCGACCGCTTCGCCTGAGGGTACCCTGACCTTGTGCAGCCGCAAAATCGTCTCCAGCGCATTGAGGCAGGTCAGGATGTTGTGTTTCTGGCAATTATACCCCATGGCGCCGATACGCCAGATCTTGCCGTGAAGCGGACCGAAGGAGGTGCCGATTTCGATCGCGAAATCATTGAGCAAATCCGATCGGATGGCTTCGCCGTCTACGCCCTTTGGGATATGGACACCCGTGACGTTGGGCATCTTGTGATCCAGGTCGCCAAAGACCTTCAACCCCATGGCCTGCAATCCCGCGACCATGGCGCGGCTCGCCAGCGCATGGCGGGCAAAGGTTTCCGCAAGACCCTCCTGCAGGACGATGCGGGCGCATTCCCGGGCGGCATAGAGCATCGAGGTGGCTTCGGTGTGATGATTCAGCCGTGTTTCCGACCAGTAATCCATCAGCATGGAAAGATCGAAATAGTTGGAGGCGATCATCCGCCCGCTGGCGGCTTTGAATCCGTCGGGACGGATTCCCTTCTCGATATGTTTGCGGGCGGCGATGATGTCCGCGACCCGGTCGTTGAAGGTGATGGGTGCGCTGCCCGGTGGACCGGCGAGACATTTCTGCAGCCCGGCGGAAACCATATCGAGCTGCCACGCATCGACCGGCAAATCCATACCGACGATGCTGGCTGTTGAATCGATAAAGGAAATCGCATCATAGCGTCGGCAGATGTCGCCAATTTCCGCCAGCGGTTGCGCGACGGTGGTCGAGGTGTCGCCCTGACACAGCGCCACCAGCTTCGGTCGTGTGCGTTTGACGGCTTCTTCGATCTGGCCCGGGTCGAACACCGTGCCCCATTCGGTTTCGATCAGCTCTACCCTGGCCTGGCACCGTTCGGCGATCTCGGTTAGCAGATGGCCAAAACGGCCGAAAACCGGCACCAGAACGGTATCGCCGGGCTCGAGAACCGATATCAGCGCGGCTTCTATGCCGGCCCGCGCCGTGCCATCGATCAGGAACGTCCAGCGGTTAGCGGTCTGAAAGATCTGCCGGTAAAGCGCCATGACTTCGTTCATGTAATTTGTGAACGCCGGGTCGAACTGCCCCAATAACGGCATCGACATGGCGTTGAGGACGCGGGGCGAGGCGTTCACCGGCCCAGGTCCCATCATCAGTCTCGGCGGCGGGTTGAGCTCGGCGAAGATAGTATTGTCTGCCATTATCGGCCCTCTAATTCCGGCTTGTGATGGGCGTGCCAGTGCCGCGCGATATCGGCGCGCCGGCAAACCCAGACTTTATCATGGCTTTCAACATGATCGAGGAACCGTTGCAAGGCCCGGATGCGTCCCGGCCGGCCGATCAGGCGGCAATGCAGCCCGACCGACATCATCTTTGGGGCCTCGGCGCCTTCTTCATAAAGCGCGTCGAAAGCGTCGCGCAGATAGGCAAAAAACTGATCGCCCGAATTAAAGCCCTGGGGCGTGGCGAACCGCATGTCGTTGGCATCCAGCGTATAGGGCACCACAAGGTGCGGGGTTTCGTTCGCCGTGTCCCAATAGGGAAGATCATCGGCGTAGCTGTCCGCATCGTACAGAAACCCGCCTTCTTCGACGATCAGCCGGCGTGTGTTCGGGCTCGTGCGCCCGGTATACCAGCCGTCCGGACGGGACCCGGTAAGAAGCTGGTGTAGGGCTATCGCCTTTTTCAGATGATCGCGTTCGGTGTCTTCATTGACGAATTGATAATCGATCCAGCGCCAGCCGTGGCTGGCGATTTCCCATTTGGCGTCGAGCATGGCCGCGACGGCTTCGGGATTGCGTTCCAGGGCCATGGCGATACCGAATATCGTCACCGGCAGGCCGCGGGCGGTGAACAGGCGGTGCAGGCGCCAGAAGCCGGCGCGGCTGCCATATTCATACAGGCTTTCCATGCTCATATGGCGCACGCCCTCCAGCGCCGCCGCGCCGACTATGTCGGACAGGAACGCTTCAGAGGCGGGATCCCCATGCAAGATACAGTTCTCGCCGCCTTCTTCATAATTGATCACGAACTGCACCGCGACGCGCGCGCCGTCCGGCCATTGGGGATCGGGCGGCGTGCGTCCATAGCCGATCATGTCCCGAGGATAGTTGTCGCGGTCGGCCATGATGGGTCCCTAACAGTAATCAATGACGGGGCGATAATAGACCAGTGTTCCGGTTCGGTGTACTGGCCAGTTGCCGCGGAAAGCGTTTCCGGTTACGCAAAGGGAAGACAATCATTACCGGACAGAAAAGGGCGCGGACCATGTCGGGACTAACCACCCATATCCTCGATACCACCCATGGCATCCCGGCCGGCGGGGTGAAGATCGAACTATTCAAATTTAGCGGCCGCGTGCGGACCAAGGTTCGCGAAACAGTGACCAACGACGATGGCCGGACCGATTCGCCCCTACTGTCGGCCGAGCAGTGCATGCCCTATACCTACGAACTGCTGTTTTATATGGGCGATTATTTTCGCGCAAAGGGCGCCGATCTACCCGATCAGCCGTTTT
The DNA here is from genome assembly GCA_027624735.1 of Pseudomonadota bacterium. Taxonomy (GTDB): domain Bacteria; phylum Pseudomonadota; class Alphaproteobacteria; order MPNO01; family UBA2964; genus JAQBTY01. The sequence continues at coordinate 9,469 of JAQBTY010000119.1, forward strand.
TCGATGTGATACCGGTGCGCTTTACCATCCAAGACCATACCCAGCATTTTCACGTTCCCCTGCTGGTCAGCCCCTGGGGTTACACGACCTATCGCGGCAGCTAATATCATCGCGGGGGAGGGGACAAATAACCTTTTTTTCGAGGATCAACCCCATGCACAGTAGGAATTTCGCCGTAAAAACCGGTTTTTATCGCGAGACCAGGCTTTTGTCCGATCTTCCTCCGACCTTCCTATGACGCGCCTGATGCGCGGACCGCCATCCCACATACAGGCTAATAGTTGATGTTCTCGATCCCTTCGAAGGTGATTTCGCTGCCATCGTTCAGCGTGATGGTGCCGGCCGAATCATTGGACAGGGTAATTGTGCCACCGTCATCGCCGATCTGGCTTCCCGAGGTCAGTGTCACGGTCCAGCCCGCATCGACCGCCGAACCGTCGGTGTCCTGCAGCTGAATCGTGTCGGTCCAGCCGCCACCGGCGCCGCCAGAAACGGTGTCACTGCCGCCACCGGCACCGAACACGAACGTGTCGCTGCCGTCACCGCCGGTGAGGGTGTCGTTGCCGGCCAGACCGGTCAGAACGTTGTTGTGCGAATCCCCTGTGAGCGTGTCGTTGTTGAGCGAGCCGGTCAGGTTTTCTATGCGGTTCAGCTCATCGCCCTGGGCATCGCCGCCAAAGCCATGGCCGGTGCTGAGGTTGACGTTCACGCCGCTGCCCGACGTGATGTAGGTCGCCGTATCATGGTGGCCACTACCGCCGTCGAGGTGGTCAGCCCCGGTGCCACCGTCGAGAATATCGTCACCGGATCCGCCCTTGATGTCGTCGTCGCCGGTTCCGCCCATCAGAACGTCGTCATCGCGGCCGCCGTCAATTTGGTCATTGCCGGAGCCGCCATGGACGATGTCGTCACCTCTGCCAGCGTAAACTGTGTCGTTGCCGGCGCCCGCGTTGATGTTGTCAGCGCCATTGTCTCCAACCAGATAATTGTTGCCCGATGTCCCTTCCATTTCATCGATCAGGTTCGCGACATTAATCGTCATGACCTCGTCATAGGTTAGACCACCTGAATCCATTACCTGAACCGTGATGTCGTAACTGCTCGCGTCGCTGATATCGAAACGGGACCCGTCGAGGATCATGACCTCGCCCGTTTCGCCGTTGATCATGAAGCGTCCGTCGGCATTATTTGTCAGCGCATAGGTGAAGCTGTCGCCGGAATCCGCATCGGTGGTTGAAACTGTACCGACGACGGCGCCGTTGAGCGGATTCTCCAGCGTGGTATCGCCGTCGAGCATCAGATCGGTGGGCGCTTCGTTGATATCGGCCAGGTTAAGCGTCATGACCTCGTCATAGGTGTTGCCGCTCGCATCGGTGACCTGCACCGTGATATCGTGGCTGTTGGCGGCTTCGAAATTAAGCAGCGAGCCGTCGGCCACCGTGATCTCGCCGGTGCTGCTGTCGATAGCGAACCGGCCGCCGGCATCGTTGGACAGGCTGTAGGTGAAGGTCTCGCCGGAATCCGGGTCGGTGGCGGCTGCCGTGCCGACCACAGTGCCATTGGCGGCGTTTTCCGCCACATTATCGGCGGACAGCGTCAGATCGGTCGGGGTTTCGTTGACGTTGGTCAGATCGAGCGACATCACTTCGTCATAAGTGTTGCCGGCTGAATCGGTGACCTGCACCATTATGTCGTGGCTGTTGGCGTCTTCGAAGTTGAGCAGCGAGCCGTCGGCCACCGTGATCTCGCCGGTGCTGCTGTCGATGGCAAACCGGCCGCCGGCATCGTTGGACAGGCTGTAGGTGAAGGTCTCGCCGGAATCCGGGTCGGTGGCGGCT
>JAQBTY010000120.1 GCA_027624735.1 Pseudomonadota bacterium
ACAAGAATCCTTTTCAATGGGCCCAGCAAGCGTTAATTTCGCTTTCTCAATGAGTCGGGGTATAACCACATCAAAATGAGCAAAAGTTTCGCGTCGTATATCGTGTTGGTTAGCACGTCTTCCCAGGCTTCGTGCCATGGTTTGACAAAGGCCTCAATATCCTCGCCCTCATGTTCTAAACCGTGGATACCACCCGCTCCCTCTGTATCGGTAATCCCGCAATATAATTTGACATGCTCGGTGATTAGCCCGGGGCTCAAAAATTTTCACAGACAAAGTGCAGATAGCTCACCGTACAGCCGGCTTCTTCCATGGTCTCGCGCCGCGCGGTGGTCTCCGGCGGTTCTCCGCCATCGTCACTCATACCGGTCTCCGGCTTTCGGTTACTGATTATTAAGCATGATTCTGAAGGTGATCTTAATTTGTGACTGAGAAGATGACGGCGGATACAACCGTCCTGTAATGGCGGTGTGTCGTATCCATCGTATGTGCGTTTAGTTAAGTGCGTTTAGTAGAGTAGCTCAGTAGTAGGTGTAAAATGAATATGGTAAATCACGCCATGCCGCAGGGCATGGGCATTGGTCAACTCGACCGCCTTTCTCCCAACACAACCGACAGCCTATCGTCCCGTTTCGGGGCGGATATTTCTCCGCGGCATCCCCATCATGCGCCGGCCGATGACGTCCGGCTCAGCCATCATGCACGAAGTTTCAACATCAGCCGCCCGGGCAATCTGCCGCCACCCGGTAGTCCAGGCGGCGACAGCGATCTGGCCACGTCCCTTCGAAAGGTGGGCCAGTTCCTCAAGGAACACCCGAGGATAGCTGAATCTCCCTTTGGCAAAGCGGTTCAAACCTTGATGCGGGGCGGAATGCATCTGGTCAAGACCGGCAGCACAGGGGACATGGACGGCATTCCGCCCGAGGCCAAGGAAACCCTCTTGGGCGCGGTTCGCCAGGCAAAGGAATTCCTGGAAAACCACCCCCGCGTCGCCGACTCCCCGCTTGGCACGGCCGTGGTGGAAATGGCACGGGCCGTCGTCTCGACCATCGGGGCCGAGGGGGGTGACCCAGGTTTGACCTTAAAGGACGAAATCATCCTGGCGGCCAAGCAGGCGCATCAATTCCTTGAAGCATATCCAAAGATCGCGGAAATGCCGCTCGGTCAGGCGGTCGAAAAGCTGATCGATGGCGTTCAGGAAAGCGATGAGGGGATTACCGTTGATCCCGACATTCAAAACCTCGCCAAACGGATTGGCCATTTTGTGGGTTCTCATCCACGGCTCGCGGAATCCGAGTTCGGTCAGCTTATCTCAACCCTGACTCGCGGTATTCTGGCATTGGACACCACTGTCCCCCCGGACGAGGAACCGCCCGTCGACGACGACAGCCTCCCAGACGTCGCGGTTCCCGTCGCCAGCAATGATAGGCCGGCGATGGAAATGATAAAAAAGGCGGATCTGCAACAAGCCGCTTAGATGGGATGCAACCAGCGACCCTTGGTATTAGCCTTGCCGGATGGCGCGTAAAGCGCCATCCGGTTTTCTTTCGCGGGAATTCTCAACCGTCCGGCTTGCCCGCGAAAGAAACTCCGGCCATCATGGACCTCCAACACACCCTGGTGATCCCAGCCGGGGATCATAACAGGAGGGTTCTCAATGCATCCGGTGCGTTTGTTCTGTTGGCATTTCATGGCTTACCCGCATCTGCCGGCGGATTTCGATGAAAACCATGAAAGCGGTTGGGTGACCGTTCCCAATTCCTTGTGGGACCGGAAAAAATCCAAGGGGCTTTATCAGGAATATCTCGATCAGCTGGTCTATGCCGACGAGCTCGGGTTCGACGGAATGGTGCTGAACGAGCATCATCAGAACATCTATGGCCTGATGCCGTCGCCCAACATTCTTGCAGCCGCGCTGACGCAGAAGACTAAGAAAGGCAAGATCGTCGTTCTCGGCAATCTGCCGCCCATGTATCTCAACCCGCTGCGGATCGCCGAGGAATACGCGATGCTCGACAACATGTCGGACGGGCGGCTGATCGCGGGCTTCGCCGTCGGCGGTGGGCCGGAAGCGTTTAACTACAACGTGCCGTCTCCGCACGGCCGCAGGCGGCTGTGGGAGGCGATCGATCTGATCGTCAAGAGCTGGACCGACGACGGTCCGTTTCAGCATGATGGGCCGTGCTACCCCATGCGCTATGTCAATGTATGGCCGCGGCCGGTTCAGACGCCGCATCCGGAGATCTGGGTGCCGGGATCGCGCAGTGTCGAATCCATGGCCGAAGTCGCCAAGCGCGGTTACGGCTATTTCCTGTCGTCGCGCTCGCATGGCGGCGGCACGCGTGACGCGGCCCGGCAATTCGCCCAGGTCATGACCGATCACGGCAAGACCTATACACCGTTCAAGATGGGTGTGCTGCTGTCCGTCTATGTGTCGGAAACCGACGAGCAGGCCCGCGCCGAGTGCGAGGAAGGGGTGTTTTACTTCCTGAAAAACTGCCTCAAGGGCCATCTGCGGACCGAAGGCAAGTCCATGACATTCGGCCCCGGCGTGCCGTCGCAGTCGCTGCGGTCATGGGAGGCCTTCCTGGATTCGCCGCGCTCCAGCGGCGGGATGCTTGGCGACGCGAGGGACTGGGACGAGCTGGAATCGAAAAACTCCATCATGGTGGGCAGTCCCGAGACGGTGCGGGCGAAACTCTGGGAGTTTGTCGAGGATGCCAAGGTGGGCAATCTCCTCATACAGTTCCAGTTCGGCAACATGAAGGACGCGCTGGCCCGCAAATCCATGAAGCTGTTCGCCGAGCAGGTCGCACCCGCCTTGCGCCGCGACTCGGCGGCGTTGTTCGGACGCGAATTTCCCATCCTGGCGGACATGGAGAACGTGGGAGTACCGGCATGACCATAAGGGATATCGAGGTTCAGGGCCGCAAGGTACAGCTCTACGAGGCGGGGAGCGGCGCCCCCGTTCTTTATTTTCACGGTGTGGCGGACATGCATGGGGCGGCGGCGGAGCCGTTTCCGTTTCACCGGGCCCTCGCCGATAAATTCAAACTGATCGCGCCCGCCCATCCCGGCTGCGTCGGATCGGCTGAAGACAACACGCTGGAATCCATCGATGATCTGGTTTTCCATGCGCTCGAGCTGTTGGATACGCTGGGTCTGGAGCGCGCCGACATTGTCGGGAATGGCATGGGCGGATGGCTGGCGGCGGAACTCGCGGCGCGAAATCCCGAACGCGTCGGCAAGCTCGCCTTGATCGGGGCGACCGGCCTGTTCGTAAGCGGGTCTCCCATCGGCGATCTGTTCATGGCGGTGCAGCCGCAAAATGGCGGGGTCGGCGATTTGCGGTCCATGCTGTTCAGCGACGGGGACGGGGAGCTGGCCCAAACCATGTTCCCCGACATCCTCGCCGACAAGCCGCAGGGCATGCGGCGTTATCAGGTATTCCGCTTCGCCTCACGCGTCGGGTTCACGCCGCCTTATTTCTATCACGCCAAGCTGCGCGACAGGCTGCATCGCTTCAAGGGGCCTGCCCTGGTGGTCTGGGGAAACAACGATCGGTTCGTTCCGGTCAGCCATGCCAAGGCCTATGGTGAGGCGTTGGCGGGCAGCACGGTCGAGCTGATCAGCGGGGCCGGCCACGCGGTCATTCTCGAATCACCGGATGTGGTTGCCGGCAAGATTGCCGCCTTTATGGCAGGTTAAATACCACCCAAATACCACCCAAACAGAACCAAAACACACCCTAAACAAACCGCAAAAAGACCCTAAACACCAGCTAAACACAACCTAAAAACACAACTAAACAGAGGAGAGCGCCATGAGTATCGATAGAATTCAGCCCGCTGAATGGAATGCCCGCGCCGTGGTCCATAACGGCACGGCCTATCTGTCGGGCATCGTCGCCGATGACAAGACGCAGCCGATGAAGGGACAGACCGAGCAGGTGCTGGCCAAGATCGATGCGGCGCTGGCGGCGGCGGGGACCGACAAATCGAAACTGCTGAGCTCGGTGGTTTATCTTGCCGACATGGATAAGAAGGACGATATGAACGAAGCCTGGATGGCCTGGATAGACCGGAATAACCTGCCGGCCCGCGCCGCGGTTGGTGTGACGCTGACGCCCGGCACGCTGGTTGAAATCATGGTCTGCGCCGCCGTCTGATGGCGCTCCTGATCGATTCACGGGACCTGGCGGGGCTGATCAGCATTGAAGACGCCGTCGCCGCCGTCCGTCAGGGCTTTACCGATCAGGGTAATACGCCGTCCTATAGCGCCCTCAGGGTCCGGATGCAGCACGAGGATCGCCGGCTTACGGTGCATCCGGGCGGCTGTCCGTCGCTCAAGATCGCCGGCATGTTCATTCATGCCGAGCGCTTTACGTTCGAAGGCAACGCGCAGCAATATAACGGCGCCGGCCGCCGCGTCTATGTTGCCTATGACAGCGAAACCGCCGAACACAAGGCCATCATCGTCGGCTCCTTGCCGCTGTTTGCCTTCGATAGTTTCGAGGAATCCTTCGCGACGGAAACCCCGATCACCAGCGCGGTCGGTACCGACATGCTGGCGCGGCCCGACTGCAAAATACTGGCGCTTTACGGCACCGGCCTGCAGGCGCGGCGGCATCTGATCGCCATGTGCGCAATCCGCCCCATCGAAGAAGTGCGAGTCTATAGCCGCAGTGCCGAAAACCGGGCCGACTTCGTCGCGTTCATGCAGGGTCAGGTGGATATCCCGGTCCGCGCCGTGGATGACCCACAGGAAGCGGCGGCGGGCGCCGATCTCATCTGCATGGCGACCAACACAAACATTCCGGCGCTGTTTGGTGATTGGCTTGAACCCGGCCAGCACATCACCTCCATCGTCAATTCCAACAAAGGCGTGAAAGAGCAGGCAAAGCTTGCCCATGCACGCCGCGAACTGGATGACGAGGTGATCCGCCGTTCAGACATCATTCTCGTAAATGTCCGCGAACAATCGATTGTCGACGAACACGGCGATCTGTTCGAACCGATCGAAGCCGGCATCACCTCATGGGACCGGATCATCGAAATGGGCGATATCCTGACGGGCAGGGCCGAGGGCCGCACATCGCCCGATCAGATCACCCTGTTCAAACAGAACTCCGATCAAGGCGTCGGCTATATGGCGCTCGCAGGGTTGGTCTGCGATATCGCGGAACGGAATAAGATAGGAATTGAAATCTGAGGGACGGCAGGCCTATTTTCTTCCCATGCGACGTGTCCTGATTTTCCTTTTGTGTTTCTTGGCTGCGGGGCCGTCGGTCGCTGCCGAAAAGCAGCCGGTCGCGCTGACGCCGGCTCTTCGCCAAACTCTTGAGAATTTACCGCATCTCTACGGCCGCAAGGTGGCGGAGGCGGGGCTTGAGGGACGGGTCGTGCTGGTGTCGTTTTTCGCCAGCTGGTGCCCGCCCTGCCACACGGAATTTCAACATCTTCGCGATGCCTACGCGGCCTACCACAAGGACGGTCTCAGGATCGTCGCGGTAAATTATTTCGAGGATCTGGGAGGTTTTTCCGACGGCGGGGTGGGGCTCGACCGGTTTCTCGAACGCCACACGCCATGGCATTCCGTGGTAATGGGTAACGATAGCGTTTCCAAACTCTTCGCCGATGTCACCCGCATCCCGACAGTTTTCATCTTCGACCGCCAGGGCAGGTTAGCGCTTCACTTCATCCACCGCTGGAAATCCGTGCGCACCAATCTCACAATGGATGAACTCCACGCCGCGCTAAGGCCGCTTCTTGGGCTCAGCCCCAGTAGCGCCCCGACGTCCCGATCAGGACATTGATCAGCCCGAGATAAAGGTTGATCGTGACCATCAGACGAATGGTGTTGAGCTGTTTGCCGGCTTCCGGGATATTCCCCCCGGCCAGAGCCTGCTTGAACCGTGCATAGGGCGCGAACCACAGATGCAGGAAAATCAGGATCATGATCCAGCCCAACCCATGCATGATGTGGTAGGGCGCCGGCAAGGTGGCCATACCGCCGTGCAGATCGATTACCAGCCAGTAGCCGGTAAGCGGGAGCAGGACGACCGCGATCCAGACCCAGGGGAAAAATTTCGCGAACGCGCGGTGCCATAGCGGCACCCTGTCGCCCGGCTCCATCGGCCCGGCGGCGAGACGCAGGACATAGACGGCGAAGAACATGCCGCCCACCCAGATGACGGCGGTCAGTAGATGCACTGTAACGGCGATGGCGTTAAACACGTGATTTCTCCCTAAAATTGACGTCTGCGGTATTCCATGTCCGGCGTCGGCATGCTTGATCGTGACGGTGCCGTGATTTAGGTTCCGCGAACAGCTATTTTTTCCCCAACTGCTTTTGAAACCCAGAACGGATAGTCGCGCAGATGAAGTTTACCGGAACTGAGAGCTATGTCACGACGGATGACCTCAATATGGCGGTTAATGCCGCCGTGACCCTGGAACGTCCCCTGCTGGTCAAGGGAGAGCCCGGCACCGGCAAGACCCTGCTCGCCGAGGAAGTGGCCCGATCGCTTGGGAAGACCCTATACCAATGGCATATAAAATCCACCACCAAGGCCAAGCATGGTCTTTATGAATACGACGCGGTGTCGCGTCTCAGGGATTCCCAGCTGGGCGCCGACAAGGTTGAGGATATCCGGAATTACATCGAAAAAGGCCCTCTGTGGCGGGCCTTCGATTCCGAAGAACAGGCGATGATCCTGATCGATGAGATCGATAAGGCCGATATCGAGTTTCCCAACGATCTGCTGCAGGAACTCGACCGGATGGAGTTTTATGTTCATGAAACACAGGAAACCATCAAAGCGAAACAGCGGCCGATTATCATCATCACTTCGAACAACGAAAAGGAACTGCCCGATGCGTTCCTGCGCCGCTGCTTCTTTCACTACATCCGGTTTCCCGATCATGAAACCATGGAACAGATTGTCCATGTCCACTTCCCCGATATCAAAAAGAAACTTCTGAAAGAAGCGCTGGAAGTTTTTTATTCGCTGCGCGATGTCAACGGGATCAAAAAGAAGCCATCCACGTCGGAGCTTCTCGATTGGATCAAGCTTCTTGTGGTGGAAGATATTTCGCCCGAGGCCATCAAAGGGGATTCCAGCAAGGCCATACCGCAGCTTTATGGCGCGTTGCTTAAGAACGAACAGGATGTTCATATGTTCGAACGGCTGGCTTTTTTATCAAGACGCCACCAGGGTTGATCGTTTAAGCCCGGACTACAATCCGCCGGTGACGATTTGCCGCTTTCCACGGGAGCCTTGTTTTCTGGCACAATCTGGATGTCTAATGTTTGTCGTGTGCGCAAGTCGTGGTCGTCTCATTCTTTTTCGGGTCTTTTCAGGAGAAAATTTATGCAAAATGTATTTTTAGGTACCGCCGTTACGGGCGTGCTGGCTGTATTGGCGGTCACGCCGGCGATGGCCGCCAACGATGACGCGGTTGCCAATTTTTATGGCAAGCGGACCGTCACTGTGTTGATCGGCGCCGGCATGGGCGGCAGCTATGGGCTTTACGGTCAGTTGACCTCGAATAATCTCGGCAGGCACGTTCCCGGCACGCCGAATATGGTCATTCAGAGTATGCCCGGCGCCGGTGGCATGAAGGCACTTAACTATGCCTATAACGTCTCGCCCAGGGACGGTTCCGTCATTCTGGGCACCCATCAGGAAGTGCTGCAGGAGACCGTGCTGAACCCGAAGGCCAAGTTCGATGTCCGCAAATTCCGCTGGCTCGGCCGCTACACCGATGTCGACTATGTTGGGTTCGTGACCGGCAAGTCTGGCGTGAAGAACCTTGACGATGCCCGTAAACGACAGATCGTCGTCGGCGCGACCGGCGCCCGCGCCGCCAACGCGCTTGGCTCACTGGCGTTCAACCGATTTGCCGGCACCAAGTTCAAGGTGATCACCGGCTACAAGAGCACGTCCGAGATGTTCGTGGCGGCGGAACGTGGCGAGATCGATAGTGTTACCGCCACCTGGGTGGTGATGAAGGCGTTTCATCTTCCGAAAATTCGAAGCGGCCAGTTGGTGCCGATTTTCGCCATGGCCCTAAACCGTTTGAAGGAATATCCCAACGTTCCGGCAATTACCGAGTTTGGCGCCAATGCCGCCGAAAAGAAGTTTCTGAACTTCTGGGCGTCCGGCGGCATGATTGGCCGTTCCGCCTTCACCTCCCCAGGTATACCGGAGGATCGGTTGAACGCCCTTCGTGTTGCCTTCGATACCATGGTCGTGAGCCCCGATTTTCTTGCAACGGCGAAGAAGCGGAAAGCGTCGTTGAATCCGATGGGAGGCAAGGAACTGGAAGTACGAATTGCAAAGGTCATGGATAATATGACAAATGCCGATAGAGCCGACGCACGAAGGATCTATGGCGAATTGTTGGCGTCGGCTCGCAAGGCCCCGAAAAGAAAGAAGTAGGCGCTAACCCGGAAGGCAGGGAAACGAGTCCTATTTCGAGGTCGCCGTTTTCCCGCCGCTTCCGGTGCCTTCACCGCCATGTTCATCGATTTCTTCTATGAGTTGAGAGACGCCAAGATACCGGTTACGATCCGGGAATATCTCATGCTGCTCGACGGCATGGAAAAAGGCGTCTGTGGCTCGAGCGTCGATGATTTTTACTACCTCGCTCGGGCGTCCCTGGTGAAGGACGAAAAATATTTTGACGCCTTCGACACTGTTTTCGGGGCTTACTTTCAGGGCCTGATGAGGAACAGCCAGGTTCTGTTCCAGGCCGGTATCCCCGATCAGTGGCTACGCGCCATGACCCAGCGGGTCTTTACCGATGAAGAGGTCGAGAAGCTGGAAAAGATGGGCTTCGAGGAATTGCTTGAGGAGCTTGCCAAGCGTCTTGCGGAACAGGACGGCGCGCATTCGGGCGGGAACAAGTGGATCGGCACCAATGGCACCTCGCCCTTCGGCAATTCGGGTCGCAATCCGACCGGAATCCGCATTGGTGGGGAAGGCGGTGGCGGCAGCGCCACCAAGGTGTGGAAAAAGCGGGAACACCGGAGCCTTTCCGGCGATGTGGATATTGGCATTCGCAATGTGAAAGTCGCGCTGAGAAGGCTGCGGAAGTTTATCCGCGAAGGGGCGGAAGATGAATTCGACCTCGATGAAACAATTTCGTCGACCGCGCGCAATGCGGGCCTGCTCGACATTCGTATGCGGGCCGAGCGCCGCAATCGGGTGAAAGTCCTGCTCTTCATTGATGTGGGCGGCACCATGGACAGTCATGTCAAGGTCAGCGAAGAGCTGTTTTCCGCCGCGAAAACGGAGTTCAAGCATCTCGAATATTTCTATTTTCACAATTTTCTTTATGAACGGGTGTGGCGCGAAAACCGCCGTGGGCACAACGAATTCATCTCGACCTGGGATGTGCTCAACACCTATGGCCATGACTACAAAGTCATTTTTATCGGTGACGCCACCATGAGTCCCTATGAGGTAACCGAACCCGGCGGTTCCGTGGAACACTGGAATGACGAGGCGGGCATGGTCTGGATGTCCCGCATGATGGAGCATTTCCCGGATTTGGTATGGATCAATCCTGAACCTGCCGAGCGTTGGCCACAGACCATGTCGACGCAGATTATCCAGCGTTTGCTCGCCGGACGCATGTATCCGATGACCCTTAACGGTCTCGATTCAGCGATGGATTTGTTGCGAAAGCGTAACACCGCGGCGCCGCCACCGCGCCTGCATTAGAAATCGCACAGCCCAAGGCTTTATTTAAGCGATTACAATAATTTACAGCCTTAAGTTATTATAAAGGTTTTTTCACGAGGCTCGGTTTGCGGCGCTTCATTCTTGTTGGAGCGGTGCTTTTATGCGGGTTCGCGTGACAGCTCCGGAGATTGTGTTATTTCGGTTCAGGACGTCCTCAATCAAAAAGGTGAAAGACTTATTTCGGTGGCGCCGCAAGCGCCGGTGGCCGAAATAGCACGCCTGCTGTCAGCCGAACAAATTGGCACAGTTCTCGTCATAGGAGAAAACGGACTGGAAGGGATAATTTCAGAACGAGATCTGATTTCTGCTTTTTCTCGCTTCGGCGGAGCGTCGGTGGATAAACGTGCCGCGGATGTAATGACTGCGATAGTGATTACCTGTCTGGCGACCGCTGACCTGGCCAGTGTCCTTGCCTTGATGAGCCTTCACACCATCCGCCATGTGCCAGTTGTGCACGATGGCAAGGTCATCGGGCTGGTCAGTATCCGTGACATCCTTGATTTCCAGCAGCAGTTGCTGGTCGCCGATATATCCCGCCGGGAGGAAGACGCTAAGGCCCTAAGAGAAGCCCACGCGAAACTGGAGGCGGCATTCCAAATCCGCACGGAAGAATTCCGAATGGCGCGGGACATTGCCGTGGACGCGAACAACGCCAAGACGGTATTCCTGGCCAATATTAGTCATGAATTGCGAACCCCGCTGAATGCAATCATCGGCTTTTCCGACGTCATGGGCACTGAGATCTTCGGCCCGGTTGGCTGCAAGCAATATCAGGACTATGTCGGTAATATCCATGACGCTGGTCTTCTTTTGCTCTCCCTGATTAACGACCTTCTCCATATGGCGAAAATTGACGCCGGTAAGGAGGAACTGTCGGAACAACAGGTCAATATAGCCGAGACCGTAAATTCTGCGCTGAATATGCTCAGTGACCCGGCGATCAAATCGAATATATCGATAAGCCATGATGTGGAAGCAGGCATACCGCTGATGTGGGCGGACCAGCGAAAATTGCATCAAGTTCTGACGAATCTCCTCAGCAATGCCGTAAAGTTCACCGAACAGGGCGGGCGTGTTTCGCTGAAAGTCTGGTGGCGTTCCGATAGCGGTTTTGTATTTCAGGTGGCCGATACGGGCATAGGCATCGCACGCGGCGACATTCCGAAGGCTTTGTCTCAATTTGGCCAGGTCGACTCTGCGCTCAACCGAAAATTCGATGGAAGCGGTCTCGGCCTGCCGCTGGCAAAGACCTTTGTCGAACTCCACGGTGGCTCCCTCGATTTGCAAAGCGAACCCGGTGTTGGTACCACGGTAACCGTGCGTTTTCCGGCCTCGAGGATTTTTGCGAACGATAATGACGAAAAAATCGCGTAAATAAAGCCTCGACTACCGAGTTTTGGCGTTATACCCGAAAATGGATTTTTCCTCAGTCCGCGGCCGGGTGGACCTTCAGCGTGTATGCGGCGGTGACAAATTAGACCACGGAAGCGGGGGATTTTCCTTCCGCGGGCGGAGTAAAAC
>JAQBTY010000121.1 GCA_027624735.1 Pseudomonadota bacterium
TGCTCAAACCATCCGACCACCGTGAATAATCCGGGCTAGATACCACGAACTTTTGAACCAGGACACAAGTGCATGCCCCCGGACGTGGCCGTACTGATACCCTGTAAGAACGAAGAGTTGACCATCGCGGAGGTGGTAAACGATTTTCGCACGGCACTTCCCACCTGCCGCGTGTATGTCTACGACAATAATTCCACGGACAACACCGTGGCCCGCGCCCGGGAGGCCGGAGCGATCGTGAGGAACGAGCAGTTGCAGGGCAAGGGCAATGTCGTCCGGCGAATGTTTTCCGACGTCGGTGCCGACGTTTATCTCATGGCCGACGGGGATGGTACATACGACCCCAAAATAGCGCCGGCCCTGGTTAGAATGATTACCGACGAATCGCTGGATATGGTTGTCGGCGTCAGGTTGTCGGATGAGTCGGAAGAGGCTTTCCGGCTCGGCCACCGCGCCGGAAATAAAACACTCACAAAGTTCGTCGGCTGGCTATTTGGGCATCGGTTTAGCGATATATTATCAGGATATAGGGCGTTTTCCAGGCGGTTCGTGAAATCGTTCCCAGCCCTCGCATCGGGATTCGAAATTGAAACGGAACTGACGATCCATGCCCTGGAACTAAAGATGCCGGTCGGCGAGATCGGGGCGACCTATGCTGCGCGACCGAAAGGATCACACAGCAAACTCAGCACCTGGCGCCATGGTTTTCGGATATTCGCCACCATCATTTTTCTATTCAAGGAGGTGCGGCCGGCCCGCTTCTTCGGCGCCATTTTTGCGATTTTGGCGCTTATTTCGCTGGGACTGACCTATCCGCTGGTCGTCACCTATTTTCAAACCGGCCTTGTGCCACGCCTTCCAACCGTCGTCATGACAACAGGTATAATGCTCCTGGCGTTCTTGTCTGGCGCATGCGGCATTATCCTTGATACCGTGAGCAGAGGGCGGCGTGAATCCAAGCGCATGATTTATTTATCCATGCCAGGTCCGGGCGAATCGTAGTCTCCCGTTTGGACGATCGCGTCGAGCCGCCACAAGGCAAGTGTTCGACCCCATGATTTCAGATAATCATTGTCGGGAATCCTCTTTTCCGGTTCGGGCAGGCTAAAGGGCGGAAGCATCAGATTGACCGGCCGAAAGGATCCCAGCGTGATATCCCGGTTGGTTTTCACCCCGTCATACTGAGTGGCCAGAAAATATCGAGCACCGGAAAGGCTAATATTTTGCAGAGCGGATTGAATTAAGTCATTGGGAAAATGTATAAACAGGTCGCGACACAAAATCAGATCGCAGCGAGGCAGCGGATCTGTCAGAATGTCGAGTGTCAGAAACGCCACCCTGTCGGATGCGTAGAGAGCGCGGTTCCGATTTATCAGCTCGGGTACGATATCCGCGCCAATATAGTGAAAGGGCGTCCAGTCAATTTCCTTTGCCCAATGAAAATCACCGCAGGGAATGTCGAGAATAACACGCGTATTAAGGGTCGACAGCAATGTCGGCAAAGTCTGGCGAATGGTTTCTGTTGCGGCAAATGAGGATCCGGTGCCGGATCGGGAATCAGGATCACCGAATAGATTGCGTTTATAATAGAAACTGAACACTTCCTTGGGGTCGCCAGCCCTTCGGAACAAGCGCAGGATCACCAGATAAAGATCGCGCCGGATTTTGTTGCACAACGAAAAAAGAAACGGAAATCGCGTTCTCACCTTACCCTCGCAATCCCATGACGAGATCTACAGTCACCGCACCCCTGCCCGGCTCGGGTTGCTTTTCTATGACAGCTTGTCACCGGCTGTTTATAGTCGCACCGTGAAGAAAATAGACCGCTATATATTTCGCCAGCTATTTGCGACGACATTGTTCGTCGCGATTACCTTAACCTGTGTGGTTTGGCTAACGCAGTCTCTCCGTTTTGTGGAGATGATCGTCAATCGTGGGCTGTCGGTGTCGCTGTTTGTATATTTTACGATGCTTCTTATACCAAGTTTTCTTGCTATTATTCTTCCGATCGCACTCTTCGTCGCCGTTCTGTTCGTCTATAATCGATTGCTCGCGGACAGCGAACTCGTCGTACTGCGCGCCGGCGGTTATAGCCAGTACTCTTTAGCGCGCCCAGCCTTGGCTCTAACCTTTTTAGTGATGCTGGCGTGTTCTGCACTAACACTTTATTTGACGCCGGCTTCTTATCGTGAATTCAAGGACTTGCAATTTACACTGCGTAATTCATTCCCAACTGTCCTGCTCCAGGAAGGCGTGTTCAGCCCGGTCATGAAAGGCGTCACAGTCTACGTGGGAAGCCGCGGCGACGGCGGTGAATTATCCGGTATCATCGTCCACGATGGACGCAATCGAAAACAACCCGTTACGATGATGGCGGAGCGAGGCTCCATCGTTGCGGGCGAATCCGGACCCCGCGTTGTCCTTATAACCGGCAACCGGCAACAGGTGGACGAAAAAGATGGAAGGCTCTCGTTACTTTATTTCGACCGGTATTCGTTCGATTTAAGTACCGTAAAAAATGCCGATCAAGACCGTTGGCGTGAACCGCGGGAACGATACCTACATGAGTTGTTCTTTTCCGAAGAGAGAAACAATAAAATTCAATATTTCGAAAAATTACGCATGGAGGGGCATCATCGCCTGTCAATACCGTTGCTGCCTGTTAGCTTTACACTAGTGGGCCTGGCATTCCTGCTGGGCGGCGACTTCAACCGACGGGGGCAGCTATTTCGCATCCTGGGCGCGGTAGCAACCATAGTGCTTATTGAAATTGCCCAGTTGGGGGCTAAAAATATGGGTGAAAAAACACAGGGTATTTATGTGTTGATGTATTTTGCCCCGTTGCTTCCAGCGCTAATAGCGGGATGGTTGTTAAGCCCCTGGGGCTCCCAAAAATTTGCAACAAGTGCATCCTTTGTCCGACCAAAGCTGACCTGAGGAAAAATCCGTTCGATGCGGCTCCATCCCACTTTCGCCGCTTATATAGGCCGGCAGTTTCTGACCTGGTGGTTGAGCGCCTTTTTGGTATTGGTCGCGCTTATCGCCTTATTCGATACAATTGAAAATTTGCGGCGAACAGCCAGTTGGGCAGACTCCTCCGCGCTCGACGCCATCACCATGATGGCGTTCAAGTTGCCCCACCTGGCTCAGGAAGCCTTACCGTTTACGGTTCTCTTTGGCGGCATGATGGCTTTTTGGCGTTTAAATCGACATCAAGAATTTATTGTTGCCAGATCCTCCGGTATTTCCGCGTGGGAATTCCTGTTGCCCGCCTTATTTCTTTGCCTCGCTATCGGGGTCGTCAAGGCGACGATCTACAGCCCCTTCGCCTCGGCCATGATGTTACGATTTGAACAACTTGAAAATCGGCGCTCAGTCGGAAAATCGAGCCTCGCGGCGATTTCTGGCGATGGATTATGGCTGCGCCAAAATTTACCCGAGGGACACTATATTTTACACGCCGCGGCGATAAATCCGACAAATATGACATTGGAACGCGTCATCGTCTTCCGGATGGAGAAACCTAACCGATTTATCTCACGGATCGACGCCAAGTCAGCAATCTTGGGAACTAAAAAATGGCATCTGAAAAATGTCAGCATAACCGGTCCCGAAAAACCTTTACGACAGGAAAGCCAGGTTCAAATTCCAACTGATTTAACTGGCGAAAATATTCAGGACAGCTTTGCGAAACCTGAAACAATGTCGTTCTGGGCTTTGCCGGGATTCATTGATGTGCTCGAAAAAGCGGGATTCTCAGGACTAAGACACCGTATCTACTGGTATTCCCTGATTGCCGATCCGTTTTTATTTTGCGCAATGGTACTTTTTGCCGCGGCTTTTACATTGCGCCCCCAACGGCGTGGCGGAGCTACGGTAATACTGGCGTCGGGCGTTGCAACCGGCTTCATCATCTATTTCGCATCCGATGTCGTTTATGCTCTCGGTCTGTCGGCGCGCCTTCCTGCCCTGCTTGCAGCCTGGAGTCCGGCGGCAATTGGCTGTTTGTTGGGCGCAGGCGTCCTTTTTCATTTAGAGGATGGTTGATCCGGCGTGCATAGGCTGTTCTCTCTTTTGGTATCCTTTATCGTTTTCGGTGAAATCGGTGGTGTTCTGGCGGCCGAGATATTACAGGGCGCCAAACCGAATATCAGCGAAACCCAGGTACTGCTCAAAGCAGACCAGCTTCGGCATGAGCGCAAACTCGGAATTGTCGTCGGCCGCGGAAACGTGGAAATTGCGCAAGGTGACCGAATTCTTCGCGCGGATACCATCAGCTACAATCAAAAAACCGATATTCTGACGGCCACCGGAAACGTTGTGCTGGTGGAACCAACAGGTGACATTACCTTCGCCGACTTCGTCGAGCTAAGCGGCGACTTCAAAAACGGCATTGTGGAGAATATCCGAATTCTCATGTCCGATGACGCGCGGATAGCGGCCGTTGGCGGCCGAAGAATTGACGGCAACGTGATTGAAATGAACAAAGTCGTCTATTCACCTTGCCGAACATGTTTAGGCCCCGGTGGTCCGCCATTATGGCAATTGAAAGCAGCCAAGGTCGTTCATAACAAGACCGAAAAAACCGTCGAATATTACGATGCCTTTATGGAGTTCGCGGGCATTCCCGTATTATATACGCCCTACCTGTCGCATCCTGATCCGACAGTTAAAAAGAAAACCGGGTTTCTGACGCCGCGCTATGGATCAGATTCAGAACTCGGCGTTCTGATCGAAATTCCTTATTACTTCGATATCGCCCCTGATAAGGATTTAACCCTCCAGCCAATATTTACTGGCAAGGAAGGGCCCATCATTGCCGGCGAATACCGGCAGCGCTTTACCAACGGCGAGTTGAAATTCGAAGGAAGCGGTACCCGGGGCAGCGGCGCCGACGGATCAAACGAGAATCGCGGCCATTTCTTTACGCATGCAAAATTCGATTTGACCGACACGTGGCGAACCGAATTGAAATCGGAAGTGGTATCTGACGACACCTACCTGAGACGGTATGGCTTTAGATCTCCCGACCCCCTTACCAATCATTTACTCTTCGAAGGTTTCCGCAACCAAAACTACGCGGGTGTGGAGGGCTATCATTGGCGGGGTCAAAGCGCCACGGATGAGGCCGGGAATACCCCGATCGTCGCGCCACTGATAAATTTCAATGCCATTGGTGCACCCGCCCCGCATGGCGGGCGTTGGACGATAGATGCCGGGGCAATGGCGCTCACAAGAACGGGGGGCGCCGACAGCAAGCGGCTTTCGCTCCGGAGCGGTTGGGAACTTCCTCATATCGCCCGCACCGGCGAAATTTACCGGCTATACGCGACGTTGCAGACCGATGGGTATTTAGTCGATGACGTCCAGGAGGACGGCAAAGCCGCCGGCGATCTGTCTTCCGGCTTCGCCGGCAGAGTATTCCCGCGCGTCGGATTGGATTGGCGACTGCCCTTCGCCCGTCCTGTAGGGGAAACGACGCAAGTCATAGAACCGGTGGCCGGCGTCATGGTAAGTCCCAATGGCGGCAATCCGGATAAAATTCCGAATGAAGACAGTAAAGATATAGAATTTGATGACACGAACCTAGTCAGCCCAAGCCGTTTTACAGGTTTGGACAGGATCGAGGGCGGCCAGCGTGTTTACTATGGCCTACAGATGGGGGCCTTCAGCAAGCACGGTCATTCGTCTGCTTTTATAGGGCAAAGCTACCGGCTCAGACGTGACCGATCATTCGCGTCTAATTCCGGCATATCGGGGAATTTCTCGGATATTGTCGGACGTGTTAATATTGATCCTGATTTCCCGGTCAGTGCTCAATACCGCTTTCGTTTGAACAAACAGAATTTCGTACCTCGTCGTAACGAAGTAAAGGCCTTGATCGGACCCGATGCCTTTAAAGTGAACGTCGATTACAGTTTTTTTGGCGAGGGCACGGGATCGGACGAATTCGGCAATCGGGAAGAGATCTCGACTGGTTTTAACTCACGGCTCTCCAGTGACTGGTTAATCCGCGGCTCCACCCGCCGCGACCTACAAAGCAACTCAACGTTGAATTACCAGTTCGGCGTTGAATATCGATGTGACTGTCTGACCGTAGCCGTGGACTTTTCCCGAACCTTTACCTCCGATCGGGATTTAAAACCTTCCGATTCAGTCTTCGTTCGTTTTACTTTTAAGAATTTAGGCGAATTTGGGAGCGCAGTCGGCCCATGATAAGATACACTCCCAGACTTGGTTGGGAAAACGTAACAGTTAAAATAAATTGGTGATGAAGCACAAAAAGATCCGTACCCGCCGGCACGCCGATTTCGTGATGCCTGTCGTCGCGTGCGCAACGGTACTATTCGCTATTTTTGCCTTCACTGAATTGGCTTTTGCCCAGCGTATTCAGCGGATCGCTGCCACCGTAAACGAAGACATCGTTTCGGAGTATGACCTGCAGGCAAGAATGCAGGTCGTCGTCGTTTCGTCCGGCTTACGGCCAACGCCACAACTTCGGAAGCGATTAAGCCAGCAGGTACTGCGTAGCCTTATTGACGAGCAGCTTCGATTGCAGGAGGCAAAAAAAAGAAACGTCAGAGTTTCTGAGGGCGATATGCGCAGCCGGATCGCCATGCTTGAAAAGCAAAATCGGATTCCGGCAGGAACTTTGGACGATTTTCTGAAAAAAATTGGTATTCCGCGTGAAGCGCTCATGAAACAAATTCGGGCGCAAATCACCTGGCAAAAACTGGTTCGTAGGACCATTTTGCCGCGTGTGACAGTAGGCGAAGACGAAATCGATGAGACATTGCAACGGCTGAGGGAACGGAAAGGTCAGGTTGAATATCGCGTTTCCGAAATTTTGTTGACTGTCGATCAACCGCAACGAGAAGGTGAAATTCGTCGAACGGCGGAGCGGCTGCTGGAAGAACTCGGAAAGGGTGCGAAATTTGATGCAATCGCGCGCCAATTTTCCCAAACAGCAAGCGCCTCGGTTGGCGGGGACCTGGGCTGGATACAAGAAGCAACAATGAATTCCGAGCTACGCCAAATCGTTTCACGCATGAAAGAGGGCGAAACCGCGGGCCCCGTCAGGACCTTGGCTGGCATGCAAATATTCCGCTTGACAAAAAGGCGGAAAATTTTGTCGGCTTCATCGAACGACACCATTGTCGACCTGCAGCAAATTTTACTTCCTTTGCGGAAGGAATTCACAAATGACGATATAAAAGCACAGCTAAACTTGGCTCAAACCCTAAGCGATACCATCTCGGATTGTAACGACCATCTTCGCGCCGCCGGCGAAGCCAAATCCATCGGTGGCGCAAAGCTCGGCAAAGTACGGCTCGGCAATCTTTCGAAAACGATCCGTGGAGCAATCGAAAATCTTCCCGTCGGCAAGGCCAGCCCGCCGATCCGCACCAAAGAAAGTGTGGCAATATTCATGGTTTGTAACCGCAAGGAAGCTGAAAGTAGCTTGCCGAGTCGCGAGCAGATTGCCGATCGGATGCGCGCGGAACGTGTCGACGTATTGGCCCGGCGTTATTTACGTGATTTGCGGGCCGCCGCGATTGTGGACCTTAGGGTATGACTCCGACAGACAACACCACCCGTAGAGCCGCCATCGCTGTCACCATGGGCGAGCCGGCCGGCATTGGCGGCGAAATCGCCCTACTGGCCTGGGTCAATCGTTCGGTCGAAACTCCGCCATTCTTTGTTATCGATGACCCTGACCGGCTTCTCGCTCTAGCCGACCTTACCGGCATTGGGTCACGCATTGAACCTATTGATAGCGCACAGGAAGCGAGCACGATCTTCCGGCACGCGCTGCCGGTATTACCGCTAGGCAATTCAGTTCCGTTGGCCCCGGGCAAGCCGGACCCGCAGTACGCCGCTTCCGTCATTCGTTCAATAGATATGGCGATCGACCTGGTCGGTGCCGGAGAAGCGTCGGCAATCGTCACAAACCCCATTCATAAATCCGTTCTCTATGACGCAGGGTTTTCTCATCCCGGTCATACGGAATATCTCGCCGATCGGGCAAAATTGACGACCCCATCGGTGATGATGCTGGTCTGTCCGGCTTTGCGGGTTGTTCCGACGACAATTCATCTTTCGCTCTCCAAGGCGATAGAAAATTTGACTGTAGCCAAAATCGTCCATTGTGCCCGGTTGACAGCCAATTCATTACAGAGTGATTTCGGTATAGCTCTGCCAAGGATAGTCATCGCGGCGCTCAACCCACACGCCGGGGAGGACGGGCATCTCGGTCGGGAAGAAATCGATATTATTCGCCCGGCAGTCGACCAATTATTATCGGAGAATTTCTCTGTATCCGGGCCCTTTCCCGCCGACACCTTATTCCATCCGGACGCCAGGAAACGATATGACGCCGTAATTTGCATGTATCACGATCAAGCCCTGATCCCGCTAAAGACCATAGATTTCGACCGGGGCGTAAACGTGACTCTTGGCCTGCCTTACGTCAGAACTTCTCCGGACCACGGTACTGCCTTTGATATAGCAGGTACCGGGCAAGCGAATCCGGCAAGTTTTATCGCGGCGGTGCGGCTGGCAGACCAGATGTCAATCAATCGCCGAGCGGCGAAAGCCGACCGCCGTGTCGCCTGAAACAATTTCCAACACACCCGATATTTCCAGCCTGCCGCCGCTCAGAGATGTCATCGCCCGGCATGGGCTTGCGGCACGACGCTCCCTTGGCCAGCATTTTCTGCTCGATTTGAATCTGACGCATCGTATCGCACAGGCAGCCGGCCAGGTCACAAACATGACCGTCATTGAAATCGGCCCGGGGCCGGGCGGTCTGACGCGGTCGCTTCTGGAGACGGATGCGAAACGAATTATCGCGGTGGAACGGGACCCGAGATGTATTCTTGCGTTACAGTATCTGAAGCAGGCCTATCCCAAGAAACTTGAACTCATCGAGGCGGACGCGCTGGATTTTCAGCCAGGGACAGTCGTTGAGCCGAATGAAAAATGCATCGTCATCGCCAACCTCCCCTATAACATCGCGACTCCTTTACTGATCAATTGGCTGCGCGATCTTACCCATATCAAATCCATGACGCTGATGTTTCAGAAGGAAGTAGCGGATCGGATCGCAGGCAGCCCCGGCACGTCGTCTTATGGACGCCTCAGTGTGATTTCGCAGTGGCTTTGCGATACGAAATGCCTGTTCGATATTCCTCCGCGCGCCTTCGTTCCACCGCCGAAGGTTACCTCTACTCTTATCCAGCTGATTCCAAAATCCCTGCCGGTGACGCAAACAGAGTTTTCAGAATTGGAGGCTTTGACACGCGCCGCCTTCGGCCAGCGCCGCAAAATGCTCCGTTCGTCCCTAAAAAGTTTGACGGCGGAGCCCAAAAAACTTTTGGCAGTGGCCGGCATTCAATCCGACAGACGGGCCGAGACGCTCTCCGTCGCGGAATTTTGCACCCTCGCGCAGGCCCACAAAAATTTATCCAAGGGGACTCCTAATATCCCTCTTGCAGGTGTTTAACGAAGTCCGATAACCCAACCTGGCGCTGACGCCGCAGCCGTTCAGCGGTGACTATCGCCTCAACCTGGGCAACACTTTCATCAATGTCGCGATTGATGATAATAAAATCATATTCCGCGTAGTGGCTCATTTCATCGGACGCCTTGGCCATGCGCGCCGCGACAACCTCCTCCGGGTCCTGAGCGCGACGGTGCAGGCGCCGGTCAAGCTCGGCTGTCGATGGCGGTAAAATAAAGACGCTCACCAGATCCTCGCGTGCCTTTTCGGCGACTTGCTGGGCGCCCTGCCAATCGATGTCAAATATGACGTCGCGCCCCGCGGCAAGAGCTTGCTCAACGGGCTGGGTAGGCGTTCCGTAATAATTACCAAAAACCTTGGCATGCTCGAGAAGTTCCTGACGGTTGACCATCAAATTGAATTCGGTCGGATCGACAAAATGATAGTCGCGCCCGTCCTCTTCTCCCGGCCGGCGCGGCCGCGTCGTCGCCGATACGGACATGGTCAAGTTTGAATCACCGTCTAAAAGTTTTCGGGAAATCGTTGTTTTCCCAGCGCCGGAAGGCGATGACAGCACCAGCATCAGCCCGCGGCGCGCGATTCCCGAAGACGACATGGTCAACTCGTCCTATTCAATATTCTGAATCTGTTCACGTAATCGCTCGATCGAGGCCTTGAGATCCAGTCCTATCCGCGTCAATTCGATATCCGACGCCTTTGAACATAATGTATTTGCTTCACGATTAAATTCCTGACAAAGGAAATCAAAAGGGCGGCCGATCGGTTCGTTTGACCGCAACAGATCACGCGCAGCCTCAATGTGGGCTGTAAGGCGATCGAGTTCCTCCCGAATGTCGCCCTTCGCGACCAACAACGCCACCTCCAGAGCGATACGGTCTTCAGGTAGTGACGGCTCATCCTTGATCAGGGCGCTCACCTGATCCCGAAGCCGTTTCTCAAGCACCACGGGACTGGCCGCCGCCGCCGCGACCGCGCGAGCGGCCAGCGCCTCGATTTCGTCCACATGCCCCTTTACAATGTCCGCCAGGCGCTTTCCTTCCTGCGCCCGGTTTTCACCCAGGCTATCGAGTCCGCTCCCGAATGACCGCACGATGGCCTCATCGAGCATGGCACGGTCTTCGTTACTTTCTTCCTGGTAGACAGTGTCCAGAACCCCCGGCACCGACAGGAGCCCGTCGATCGACGGGGGGTTGGCTTTGATGCGGCCGGCAATTTCATTCGCAAGGTCCAGCAGCTGATTCAACACGTCGGAATTGACGGACAAAGAAGTCTGTTTCGGCGGCCTGACCAGGGTCAGGGTCGCCGAAATGTTGCCGCGCTGAAACTTCTTCGTAACTTCTGGCTTCAGGCGAACATCAAGCCGCTCCATGCCGGTCGGAAGCCGAATTCTCGCGTCGAGGGAGCGCGCATTTACGCTGCGAATTTCCCACGACCAGCTGTAACCGTTCTCGGTACATTCGGTGCGGGCAAAGCCGGTCATACTGGAAATTGACACTAATTCCTCATACCCTTAGGGCTGACAAGGGCCCGCACTATAGTGGGGTCAATCTGCCGCAACAAGACAACAAAGGAGGCAGGGATGGAAATACCGTAATTGCTCACCCCGGTAGAGCTACGCTGTCATAAATATGGAGTTTCCGTCAAGCGTGGCGCGGAT
>JAQBTY010000122.1 GCA_027624735.1 Pseudomonadota bacterium
GGACCGACAGATAGGGGTTATTGGCGATCTGGGTGGCGAGGGCAAACACCTCCTCCATCAGCGCCTCGTGGGGAATGACCTTATCCACCAGCCCGATCCTTTCGGCTTCCGCGGCATCGATAATCTTGCCGGTCAGAATCATTTCCATGGCGCGGCCGACACCGACCAGCTTGGGCAGGTTCCGCGCCCCGCCGGATTCCGGCAGGAAGCCTGCCGGCACCGCAACCTCACCCAGCCTCGCCTTGTCCGAAGCGTAGCGAATGTCGCACAGCGTGCACATCTCGAGCCCGATCCCGACGGCCGGGCCATTGATGGCGGCGATGACGACCGGCGGCAGATCCTCCAGCTTGCGGAAGGCGCGCTGCAGGACCTGATGACGCAGATCGTTGAAGAAGTAACCGGCGAGTTCCTTGTACGGACCGAAATTGCCGAAATCGAAATCCTCATCCAGCGCGCCGACCGGACCGGCTTCCGATTTCAGATCGCCGCCGGCCGAAAAACCGCGCCCTTCCCCGGTCAGGATGATGACCCTTATATGGCTGTTGTGGAGGATTTCGTCGCACAGGATATCGAGCTCGACCCGCATGCGGACATCGACCGCGTTGAGCGCTTCCGGCCGGTTCATGGTGATGATCCCGATGGATTTTTCACCGGGGCGGTCCGGATTTTCGCGTACTTCCCATTTGAGGGCTTCGTATTTCATGACAATCCTCCTAGCTACCGACGCGAAGCGGGGCGACCATTCCGCGCAGGCAGGCGATGACGCTCAGCGCCGTGATCTTGCCGGTCCCCGGATTCTCTTCGGACTGGACGTTTTCGATGGTCATCTCGAATCGCGCGCTGTCGGCATCGACCCGGATGGTATGGGTATTGCGGGTCAGGGCCGGGTCGGCCCAGATCTCCAGCCTGGTGTCATCGGCGCCGACACCGGCCAGCCCGAGGGCGGCGGCGACATTGACATTGGCGGGAAATCCTTCGGCCCCCTGCCGCGCAGTGCCTTCGAACACTTTCTTCGGTTCATTCAGCCCATCGACGCTGATGTTGTTCGCGACCAGATAAGGCGCTCCCTTCAGGGCATTGGGCGGTTTGCGGGTGACCATCCGCACTTCGTGGAGGACCCCTTCCGCCGCGGCCCGCACCGCATCGAGCCCCAGCAGCGCACCGGTGGCGAGGATAATCCTGGCGCCGTGGGCTTTGGCCAGATCGACAATATCGGGATTGGTCAGGATGCCGGCGCCGCTGACGGTGACCAACAGCCGGCCGGCCCTGAGAGCCGGCTCGGCGATCTCGCGAAAGGCCGCCTTGGGGACGCATTCGACGACGATGTCCGACGCCTCGGCCAGTTCCTGCGCATCCATGATTGGTGCGGGATGTCTGAACCCAGCCATTCTCGATCGGGCCTTGTCGGCATCGCGCACCGTGACCCCGACAAGCTCGAGATCCTCAATGCCTTTATCGATGGCGCGGGCCACAACCAGGCCGATCGTTCCCAACCCCGCAATTCCAACCTTCACGAACTGTCTCCTTCGGCTAATATCCCACAAGTACAGCGTACATTGACGCTGCGGCCAACTTGCCGCACCCTTGGCAATGAAGGCAATCTAACCGGCACGGGGCCGCCTGTCAGCGTCCCAACCGATGAAACGGAATTTTGTTGTCGAGGATCCAATCGTGTCATTGATTTTCGCCTGTCAGGATGTTCCCCCCGCTCCCTGGATTGCAGCCCTGGGCAAAGCGCTACCCGAGGCGGAAATTCATGTCTGGCCCGATCATGGAAAGGTTGAGGAGGTCGAGTTCGCGCTGATCTGGGGACCCTATGCCAGGGAGATGAAGCGATTTCCCAACCTGAAGGCGATGATGTCGCTTGGCGCCGGTGTCGATCACATTCTCGAGCAGGTCGACAGGCCGATGCATGTTCCCGTGGTGCGGCTGATAGACCCCGGTCTCAAGACCGGCATGGTGGAATACGTCCTCTATAACGTGCTGCGCTATCACCGCCGCATGCCGGATTTTGAGCAACAGCAAAAGAAGGCCTTGTGGATTGAGCGGTCGCAAGCCACACCGTCCGAACGGCGGATCGGCATATTGGGGCTGGGGGAAATCGGCCTCGCCTGCGCCGAGGCGCTGAACCGGCTGGGATTCGACCTCATCGGCTGGAGCCGCACCAAGAAAGAAATATTGGACGTAGGCTGTTTTTATGGCGATGAAACGCTGAAACCCTTCCTGAGCCAAAGCTCCATTCTGATCTGTCTATTGCCGCTCACTCCCGAAACGGAGGGCATTCTCAACAAGGCGACCCTGGCCGCCATGCCCGCCGGATCGTACTTGATCAATGTCGGGCGGGGCGGGCATCTGGTGGAAGGGGATTTGCTCGACGCGCTGAACAGCGGCCATATTGCCGCGGCGACGCTCGATGTATTTCGCGAAGAACCGCTCCCCAAGGACCACCCCTTCTGGCGTCACCCCAATGTGACGGTGACACCCCACATCGCCGCCCTTACCTTGCCGCAAACAGCAGCGCCGGTCATTGCGGATATCATCGAGCGGGTCCGCGCGGGGCGTAAGGTGCCGGGAATGATCGATCCGGCGGTCGGATACTAGCGCGGATTTCAGGAGGGAAAATGATCAGGCAACTCGGGGTTTCGTCCAATACATTGTGCACCCATCCGGTGATGCGCCGGATCTTGCTCGAAGCCTACCCGCAAGCGAGGCTCTGGGACGGCCCGCGGATCAAGGACGAAGATATTTTGATCGATCACCTCAAAGGGTGCGATGCCGCCATAATCGGGTTCGAGCCTGTTACCGACAGGGTGCTCACGGCCCTGCCCGAGCTGAAAATCATCTCGAAATTCGGCGCCGGATGCGAAACGTTCGATTTCGACGCCATGCAACGCCACGGCACGCGCTTCGGCTATACCTTTGGCGTCAACAAGCTGTCGGTCGCCGAACTGACCCTGAGCTTCATGATCAATGCGCTGCGCTGGATTACGCCCCTGAACCAGTCCATGCGCGCCGGCGAACGGCCGGGGAACCGCAATGGACGGCTTCTCACCGGACGCGTTGTCGGCATTCACGGTTGCGGCAATATCGGCAAGGAAGTGGTGCGGTTGCTCAAGCCGTTCAATTGCACGATCCTTGCCTGCGACGTGAAGGATTACGCGGACTTCTATCGGGCGAACGACGTTAAGCCGGTGTCTTTTGATGAATTGCTGGACCGCGCCGAGGTTCTCACCCTGCATCTGCCCAAGATACGGACCACGCGCGGGCTTTATTCGCGTGAGGTTCTGGAACGCCTACGGCCAGATTGCGTGCTGATCAATACCTGCCGGGGCGAAATCGTGGACGAGGATGCGCTGGCCGACCGGCTGGAATCAGGCGCGCTGCCGGCGGCCTGCTTCGATGTATTTGGCATCGAGCCCGCCGAATGCGACCGCCTCCTCACCCTGCCCAACTTCCTCGCCACGCCCCATATCGGCGCCAGCGCCGAAGAGATCCGTGTCGCCATGGCGCAGGCGGCGGTGCGGGGTCTGACCGAAAATGAACCGGTCGAGCCGGCCAAGTATTACGAGAACTGAGGGGGGGGTGGGGTGGGCCCCCCCCGCCATTACAAACCCCTACGTCACAGGGGCTCGTGTTCCGGCCGCCAGCCGAACGTTACCACCCAGTTGTCGCCCTCGCCTTCAAGGCAGAAGGTCGTGCCGTTGCCCGGCTTGAATTCGATAATCTGAATGTCCTCATCGCCGCACAGCAACCGCGACGCGGTGCGAAGAAGGTATTGAAAATGGCCGGCCATTAGGATGTCACCGGCGCTGTTTTTGATGTCGTTTATGAATGGCTCGATTGAATCGCCCGTGTTGCAGGGATAGCCGGCAGTTGCGGTCTTGTCCGAGACGCCTAAAACGGCGGCGATCCGTTCGGCGGTCTCGGTCGTCCATTGTTTCTCGCTGTGCAGGATGCGGACCGGCGCGGCGCCTGCCGCTTTGAGGCGTGCGCCAATCCGATCGGCCTGTTCGCGTCCCAGCTCGCTGAGATGCCGTTCCGGATCCTGTTCCTTGCTCAACGCGTCGGTGTGGTGGACAAGATAGACCTTCATGGTGATCCCCCTTAATTTCTGATCATTCAGCCTACAATAATCGCCGCGTCACGGCACCCCCTTGCCCGTGACAAGACGAGGTCTTGCTTGTAACACTTGTCGCCAGGATTTGAAGAAGGAACAGGCGTCGATGAGTACGGAAAAAACCAAGCTTCTGGTTCGCGGCGGTCAGGTCTACGACCATGACGGCGATGTCCATAAACCGGCGATCGCCGACATCCTGATCGAGGGGTCGGACATTATTGCCGTCGGCGCCAACCTGCCCCCCGAGCAGACCGCCGGCGCGGCGGTGCTGGACGCCGCCAACCATCTTGTCGTCCCGGGCATGATGAACGCGCATTATCATTCCCATGACACGCTGTGCCGCGGCCTGTTCGAGGAAATGACGCTCGAGATGTGGCTGCTTTACACCCTGCCGCTGCAGGGCAACCGCAGCAAGGAAGAGGTTCGCCTGCGCACGCTGGTGGGCGCGCTTGAATCCCTTCGCTGCGGCGTCACCACGGTGCAGGACATGCTGGGGCTCATACCGCTACAGGAAGACTATATCGATGTGGTGCTTGACGCCTATGAGGAGATCGGCGAGCGCGTGGTGTTTTCCCCCATGGTGTTCGACGTTCCCGCCATCGGCATGATCCGCGACCGCGATCTGCTGCCGCCCGAGATCCAGGAAATGATGGGGACCAAGGCCGGCACCGCGAAAGACCAGCTCCGGATATTGGAGGACCAGCTCAAGCGCCGTCCCGCCGGCGGTCTCGTCCATTGGGCGGTTGCGCCCTTCGCGCCGCAACGGTGCTCGCTGGATCTTCTGTCCGGATGCGCCGATCTGGCGGAACGCCACGATCTGGGTATCTATACCCACATGTATGAAACCCGCAGCCAGGCGGTCATCGCCCGGGAACGGTATGGCGATTACGGCGGCTCCTTCATCGGCTATGTCGAAGAAGCGGGGATGCTCAACCACCGGTTCAATATCGCCCATAGCGTCTGGATCACCCGCGACGAGATGGACCGCATGGCGGCCGCCAATGCCGGTGTGGTGCTCAACCACAACAGCAATTTCAAGCTCAAGAGCGGTATCGCGCCGACCGTGGATCTGCGCGAATCGGGTGTCCGTATCGCGCTGGGCTGTGACAATTGCTCGGGCAGCGATGTGCAGAACATGTTCCAGTCCATGAAAACCTATTGTCAGATATCGGCCATCAGCGAACCCACAATGGGCCCGCAGATCACCCATGACGCGGTGCGCTTTGCAACCGAAGGCAGCGCCCGCAGCGCCTGTCTTGACGGCGTCATCGGGGCAATTAAACCAGGCTACAAGGCCGACATGATGCTGCTCGATCTCAACGACACGGCGTATTTGCCCTTCAACAGCGCCTGCCGCCAGTTGGTTTACACCGAAACCGGCCGGGCCATCGACAACGTGATCATCGATGGCCGGGTGGTGGTCAAGGACCGCAAGGTCACCACCATCGACGAAGCCGCGCTGCGCGAGGAGGTCGCCTTCTACATGAAAGGCTTCATCGCCGATCACGAGGATATCGTGAAATCCCGCGCCAGCGCGCTCCCCTACATGCTCGAGGCGCATCGCCGCGTGTGGGACACGGATGTGGGCATGAACCGCTTCATGGAGCGGGCGAAATAGCGATCCAGGCGGCGGCAATTCTTGCTGACCTGACAAGCCGCCCCATGATATAGAAGGCCCAATTCCCGCCACCTTATTTATGTTAGCCCGGAAAGGACACAGGCATGGACGCTGCCATAGCAGCCACCAGACGCGATGTTAAGGTGATCAGCCTGATCGGGGTCTCGCATCTGCTCAGCCATGTGTATCACCTCGCCCTGCCGGCGCTGTTTCCCATCATCCATAAGGTGGAGGGTATCAGCTACGCCGAGCTTGGCGTCCTGGCGTCGGTATTTTTCATAACCTCTGGCCTGTGTCAGGCGCCGGCGGGTTTCCTGGTCGACCGGGTCGGCGCCAGACCGGTTCTAATCGCCGGCATGTTTTTGATCACCGGCGCGTCTGCCCTGTTCGCCTTCACCCATTCCTATCCGGCAATGGTTGGCCTGGCGTTTATGGCGGGCCTTGGCAACAGCGTCTTTCACCCGGCCGACTTCAGCATTCTCAACGGCAGCGTCAGCGAAAAACGCATCGGCCGTGGGCTGAGTATCCACGGTTTTGGCGGCTATGTGGGCTATGCGGCCACGCCCTTCTTTATGTACTGGCTGGGCAGTCAGATCGGATGGCGCGATGCCATGCTGTTCGCCGGCTGCACGGGATTGATCGTCACCGCCATATTGTGGACGCAGCGGTCGGATCTGCGCGACAGCGTGGTGGACAAGGGCATTAAACAGCAATCCTTCATCGACAATCTGGGGGTCTTGTTTCAGCCTTCGGCCGTTCTCGCCTTTACGTTTTTCGCATTCATGGCCATGGGCTCCATCGGGCTGATGACCTTTGGCGCCAGCACGCTTATCGCGCTTTTCGAGATGCCGGCCGAGAAGGCGAGCATGATCATTTCGTTGCAGCTCTCTGGTTCCATGTTCGGCATTCTGCTCGGTGGCGTGCTGGCCGACCGATATCCGCGGCACGATCTCATGACGGCGGTGGTCGTAACCCTCGCCGTTGCGATCATGATGACGGTGCCCTTACTCCATCTGAATTCTGTTCATGTCTTGATACCGATTTTCGTCTGTTTCGGCCTGCTATACGGGATTGCGGGACCGCTCAGGGATATGGTGGTGCGGTCCATCGCGCCGTCCGGATCCGCCGGCAAGGTCTTCGGCTTTACCTATTCCGGCATGGATGTCGGCTCCGCCATCTCGACCTTCCTGTTTGGTTATATGCTGAGCCAGAGCCAGCCCTTCTGGATTTTCATTCTGATCGGCACCTTTATGATGCTCGGGGTCTTCAGCATTCTGTTCGCCAAGGCCGCCGCCCGCAGATCGATCGTCCCCGTGGCCGCATGAGCAGCGCTATCGCGGTACATCGCCGTGACATTCAGGTCATGGGCGCGGTCGGCGCGGCGCATTTTTTCAGCCATTTTTACCAGCTCGCCCTGGCACCGCTGTTTCTTCTTATCGGCCGGGATTTGGGGATCAGCTACACCGAACTCGGCCTTCTCATTACGACCTTTTTTATTGCTTCCGCCGCTTTTCAGACCCCCGCCGGCTTTCTGATCGACCGGGTCGGCGCGCGCCCGGTGCTGATCGGCGGGCTCGGTATCCTCTCTCTCACCGTCTCCGCTTACTCACTGGCGCCCAACTATCCAATCATGCTGGTCCTCATGTTTGTGGCGGGTGCCGGTAACAGCGTCTTTCATCCCGCCGATTACAGTCTGTTGAACAATTCTGTCGATCCCAAACTGATCGGGAGGGCATACAGCGTCCACAGCTTCAGCGCCCATGGCGGGTTTGCCCTTGCCCCCTTTGTCATGGCCTTTCTTGGTGACCGGATCGGTTGGCGGGAGGCGCTGCTCGTCGTTGGTCTGGTGGGGGTATGCGTCACCGCTCTTCTGATTGTTCTCGGCCCTAAATTCTTTCAGGGCAGTCTCGAACAAAAGCCGGCCAAGAAGCCGGAAAGCATTAAGGCCGGTATTTCCATTCTCCTACAACCTGCCATTCTCGGCTTCTTCGCGTTCTTCGTCCTGCTGGCCATGGCGATGATCGGCGTACAGAATTTCACCCCCTCCGCCCTTATCCTGGATCGCGGGCTGTCGGTCGTCGCCGCCGGCGCCGCCATCACGGCCTTTCTGATCGGTGCACCGATCGGGATCATCGCCGGGGGATACCTCGCCGATAAGATTAATAACCACGCGGATATTGCCGGTTCAGCCGCCATAGGCTGTGTCGGAGCCGCCCTGCTCGGACTCTACGGGATCAGTGCCACCGGCGTCCTGCTCTACGGTATCTTCGGCATCGCCGGTTTTATGTTCGGCATCGCGCTGCCAAGCCGGGATATGGTGGTGCGATCGGCAACCCCGGAAGGCGCCAGTGGACGGGTGTTCGGGTTCGTCTATGGCGGTCTCGATACCGGCGCGGCCTTAACCCCAGTGCTGTATGGCTGGTTCCTCGACGCCCATCATCCAAACTGGGTATTCCTGTCGTCGGGCCTGCTTTTTATTCTGGCCGCTCTTCTCATGCTGTTTACCGCAAGATCCATCACTTCCCGAGGTAATTCGCCGGTTCCGCCCTCATGAATATCGTTTTCTTCGCCCTGGTGGCCATTGCGTTCGGCGTGACGGCATTGCGTCAGGTGAGTTGGGTGGCGGCATCGCCCACCGCAATCGCCCCCATGCAGCAACTTGGCGTCGGCATGATAGAAGCCGCGACGAGTTCGGTGACTCTGGCGCTCGGGTTGATCGGCGTGATGGCCCTGTTCCTCGGGCTGATGAAGATTGCCGAAGAAGGCGGGCTGCTGACCATCATCGCACGGCTGGTCAGGCCTCTCATGGTCAGGCTGTTTCCCGACGTCCCGGCCGAGCATCCCGCCATGGGCGCGATGATCATGAACATGTCCGCCAACGCGCTCGGCCTCGGCAATGCGGCGACGCCGTTCGGTATCCGCGCCATGCAGGAACTGGACAAGCTCAACCCGAACAAAGGTACCGCTACCAACGCCATGGTGCTGTTTCTAGCCATCAACACGTCGAGCGTGACCTTGTTGCCAACCGGCGTCATCGCGCTCCGGGCAGCCGCCGGCTCTCAGGATCCGGCGGGTATCTTGCCGACCACTCTTTTCGCGACCATCCTGTCGACCACGGTCGCCATTCTTTCCGTAAAACTCTATCAACGATTTTCACCCTTATCCTCTGGGCCCGAGACAGCGGCATCAAAGGCCGAACCCGAGGAAAATCAGCCCCTTCAACCAACTGATGAAGCGCCACCGGTCGCCGATATCAGCGGCGGTGGCTATCCGGGCTGGGTATCGTTTGCTGCCCTTGGCACTATCGCCGCCCTTGTTCCCCTGACCGTGGTCTATGGAAAATCAATCGCACCGTGGATCATTCCGGGTCTAATGCTTGCGTTCCTGTCCTTCGGGATGGCGCGTCGCGTGGCGATTTATGAAGTCTTTGTCGACGGCGCCCGCGACGGCTTTCAGGTCGCCATAAAAATCATTCCCTATCTGGTGGCCATTCTGGTGGCAGTGGGTATGTTGCGGGCAAGCGGGGCGCTGGACCTGTTTGTCGGCTGGATTGGGCCGCTGACCTCTCCGCTTGGTCTCCCGGGAGAAGCATTACCCATGGCCCTGCTGCGGCCACTTTCCGGGTCCGGCGCCTATGGCATTGTGGCCTCCGTTATCCAGGATCCGGCAATAGGCCCGGACAGTTACACGGGATATTTGGTAAGCACCCTGCAGGGCTCGACCGAAACGACATTTTATGTTCTCGCGGTCTATTTCGGGGCGGTTCAGATCCGGCGTATCCGCCACGCCCTCGCCGCCGCCCTGACCGCCGATTTAGCAGGAATTATCGGGGCAATCATCGCCCGTTTAGTGCTTTACCGCCCATTTCCCACGTGAGCCCGGTATTTCCTTCCTTGCGCTGCTGATTTTGGCTAATACTCAACATCTTAAGGCATTGAAGGAACGGCTGGCATGAGCCACCCGTCGGGTGACTAAAACCGGACGGACCGCGAGTTAATGTCGACTGCCGCCTGAAGCTTGAACGTCATGATTCCAGAACCACCGCGGACGCCGGGTCGATCGCATGCAATGAATGACTATCTGGGCAGTGACGGCATAAGCAATGTGAAGCAACAATCAGCAAATTGAAAAAGACATGACCAGGGGCACAAGGCGGTTAATCTGGATCGCCGCGAGTTTTTTACTTATCTCCCTCACCACACGGACCGGGCTCGCGATTTTTAGCGACGGATCTTTTGCTGTTGTGGATTGGGGGCGCTTTTTGGGGATCGGGCTGGTTTTCGACCTCACCGTTCTGCCGTGGTTTCTCATGCCGTGGACGATATACGACGCCGTGACGCCCGAGTTCCCCCAGACTCATCGATTGCATATATGGGAGAGCCGATGGGCCGCAACCTGGGCATCCCTGTTCCTGGGGCTGTTCGCCGTCGTCACGGCGGCGGAGTTTGCCTTCTGGGCGGAGTTCGGCAGCCGGTTCGACTTCATCGCTGTCGATTATCTTGTCTATACCCATGAGGTCATCGGCAACATACGCCAGAGCTATCCCGTCAATTTCTGGATAATGGGGATCGTCGTCGCGAGTCTGGTCGTTACCTGGTTCAGCTGGCCACGCCACGCGGGCCAGGCCCGTCCAGCGCTTATCGCGCGCTGGGGGCGTGTCGCCGGCGCGATGGTCTGGGCGGCGCTTGGCGTGGCTCTGG
The DNA here is from genome assembly GCA_027624735.1 of Pseudomonadota bacterium. Taxonomy (GTDB): domain Bacteria; phylum Pseudomonadota; class Alphaproteobacteria; order MPNO01; family UBA2964; genus JAQBTY01. Next base: position 10,436 of record JAQBTY010000122.1, read on the forward strand.
TCAATGTGAGTATGGCCGATACGAAATCGAGCGCGCAGGTCAGGCAGCTTTCTATCAACGGTCTTTATGCACTGTTCCATGCCTACCGCCACAACCAACTGGACTACGACAAATATTATCCGACGTTGGCCGCGGCCGATCTCAATTCGGAAATTCGTTCGCTGGTCCATCAGGGAAACGCGAAATTCGCCAAAGCGGACGGTATAGAACGGAAGATCACGGCAGCTACCGCCCTCCGGAAGGTGAACGTCGTCCTTATTTCGGTCGAAAGTCTTTCGGCGGAATTTCTCGGCCATTTCGGCAACAAAGAGGGAATTACGCCGGAACTGGACAAGCTGGCGGACCAGGGACTTTTTTTCACAAATCTTTATGCGACGGGCACCAGGACGGTTCGCGGGCTTGAGGCGCTTACAGTCGGGACGCCGCCGACACCGGGTCAAAGCATAGTCCGGCGCCCGGATAATCAAGATTTGGAGAATCTAGGCGAGGAGCTTGAAGAGAACGGCTGGAAACCTTACTGGATCTATGGCGGCTATGGCCTGTTTGACAATATGAATGCTTATTTCAAAGCCAATAAGTATACCGTAGTCGACCGCTCGGATATGGATACCGAAGGGCGTGGCTTATCCCGTTAACTCAGGCTCGTCTATATGTGGTAACTGCGGTTGAACGTCCTTTTGGGGG